>JALSHF010000073.1 GCA_026982375.1 Emcibacter sp.
CGGTTATCTGATTGAGGCATTACTCAAATGATTCCTGTAAAAAAAATATTTCAGGAGCAAAAACATGGAAGTTAAGCGCGAAGCCATCAAAGAATTAAGGCGATCGAGAAGCTGGAGCCAGCAGCACCTGGCGGATGCGTGTGATGTTAACCTTCGTACCATTCAGAGGGTCGAAACCTTGGGGGTAGCCGCACCAGAAACCGTTCTGGCCCTTGCGTCTGTATTAGAGGTCGAACAGTCCCAAATCATTCTTGACCCCCGGGCTGACCTACCTCGTTTAATGCCAAAAACGGATCGGGGGATAGCCATTTTAAGTATTTTCACGACATTAATCGGGGTTGTCATTGGCTTTCTGCTAACTTTTCTCTTTAACTAAGTCGTCAATCTTCTAATTCCACAAAATTACGGTTTTCAAGTCATGATTTGATCTTATAAATAAAACTGTTATAGAAGATCAGCAAGCGTAATTTAAGGATGTTGCATGAGTGACGTTACCATCTATGTGGATGCGGATGCCTGTCCGGTGAAGGATGAGGTTTTAAAAGTTTCTTACCGTCATCAACTGGCCGTCTATCTAGTCAGCAATCAGTGGATGCGAATGGACGTCGGGCCGCTGGTTCAGAAAATTGTCGTGCCGGACGGGCCGGATTTGGCCGATGACTGGATTGCCGACAATATCACGGCAAAAGGCATCGCGATTACCGCCGATATTCTGCTGGCCAAACGCTGTCTTGATGCCGGGGCCATCGTGATCGGGCCAACGGGCAAGGTCTTTTCACCGGATAATATTGGTGTGGCGGTTGCCATGCGTGACCTTAACGCTCATCTGCGCGAGACCGGCGAAAGCAAAGGCTATAACCCCAGCTTTACCAGCACCGACAAATCACGTTTTCTTCAGGCATTGGAAAGTGCTGTTCAAACAAAATTAAAGGCCTCTAGCCAATAGCTCCGATATAGGCCGACAGAGCTTGGGAAATTTTCCTGATTTGATCATAGGTAGCTTCAATCTCGTCAAAAATCTGCTTGTTTTCATAGATATAGCCATGGGTATCTTCACGCGCGAACGTAATATTCTCCGGATTATCCGGATCAATGTCATAATCCCCTTCAAGGGGGAAAATCTCGCGAAGCAGCAAAATTGTCGGCGATATCTGAAACCGTAATATGCGCATAATCAAATCATCGACGCTCAGGCCCTTATGGTCCCGAAATCTGGGAATACGGGTGATCAGCAGGAACATCCGCTGTATCAAAGCCATACGTAACACATGAAGCAAGGTATATTGGCCCCGTTCCTGCTCATTTAACAAAAATGGCGGCGGCGCAAGATCCCTTTCCTTCATGGCATCCCTCAAATACATGAGATCTTCCCGCAGCGTCAGCTCAATACGGTTCAAGCCTTCAAAAACGCCGTTCACTCTCATCATACCGGCAAGCCGCAACATCCGGTTATGATCGTGGCTTTTATCTTCATACCGCGCTGAATGCATCCAGTAACGGGGGCGAAACAGTGAAGTATAAGCGCCCAGAAAATCCTCGTCCGTCACATCCACCGCCGCAATGACAAGTTTCATAATATGACGCAGGCGCGGCGATTTTTCATACATTTTCCAAAATCCGTGACCATCCTGCTTCATGGCCGTGCCGACCCCGCCCAGACTATTGGCCAGAAAACCCAATTGATGAAGCAGCATATTATTGGGAATAGCCCGAATTTGTGATAGTTTTTCCAGCGGCCGGCTGACCACGCCTTCGTCTTGACGGAGGGTCATACGTGAGCCGGAAGGATAGGAAATTTCCGTCCCCAACAGGCTGAGCAGACGCATAAAATCAGGACTTTCCGCAATGGCTCCGTAATGCCCTTTGACGGTCAGGAAAAAATCCAGCGACCAATCTGTATTTTGGTAAAAAGGATCCGGCGCCGGATCCACAGGCGCCAGCATATTTTCCATCACACGGGTTAACGTGGCAAGGGCCATATCAGGGGTATGCAGCCAAAGAAAACCATCGCCGCCCTGCAGACTGAATTCCTGTTTATAGGCAATATTATGTTTCTTGATCAGGCGGCGCGCCTCAGGACTATGCATATAGTCCAGCCTGCCGCCAAAGCCGCCGGGATGCGCGCCGCGCCCAACGGATTCGCCGCCCGTATCAAAAAACACCAGTTGAACATCTGACAAATCAAACTTGGTCCATAATTTGGCGACCTTTATCCGCAGTCTCTCAATGGCAAGCCCCGCTGCCACCTGTCCCAAATAACGCCCCGCATCAGAATATCCGGCCTGAATACAGAGCCGCCCGCGTTTTTTCACATAAGCAAAATAATGGGGATTCTCCAGTAATTCTTCAATCACTTCGGCGCCCCGAACCAGGGCCTGATCGGTCTCGAACAGGGGTGAAATATCCACCATATCCTCAACCCCGAATAATCTGGCATAACATAAGGCCGCCAAAACTGTAAAAGGCGTGTCAGATTCAGCGATCAGGAACCGAACCGGCGTATCAGGGTCGATATATTTCAGAATCTGAGCGACAACCATAAACAGCCGTTTGGCCGTTGTCTGTTCGTGAAGAATAGTCTCAAAGCCCACGGTTTGCGCGTCAATACGGTCCAATAATTTGCTTGCCGCCGACATATAACGCCGGCGGCTGGTGGCATCATCCGGATCTTTTTCCATGGCAACCATGGGCCGGATTGCATTATGAAGCTGCACCGCATTCAACCGGAAATGCACATGGGAAAAGCCGGTTCTGAAATTGGCAAAAAGGGCACGGAATATGATCAGGTCAGCTGTTGATTCATCGTCTTCCGACTGCGCAATTTGTTGGGTCAGTTCAGACATGATTTCTGCGGACAGCGTCACTATATTATGGCCATCACGGCGACTATTGGCCATATGCTGCGCAAAATGCCGAACGGCATCAATATCATTAACGCCATCTGGAAATTCGGCAAGATAGCCTTCAAAAATTTCCTTTAACCGGATCAGCAGATCAGTGATTTTATCATTTCCGGAAAACGCCCGCCAGCGATCAAGATAGACGTCACATTGACGAAGGGCCATACGGCAGCGGAATTTTATACTGTCAATCCACGTAATATCATCCCGGCCATCCACATCAAAGCCCAGCCAGCTGGCCGAGGTCACCAGCTTAAGGTCAAGTTTCTGCCAATCATCCGGATAGGCCGTGCGCGCGGCCTCAAGGGCAAGCTCATACATTTGACCAATTGCATGTTGCAGGTTCAGAAGGGCGCGTTCTGACTGAATATATTCATATTCGAGCGTTAAACCTTCATCAGGACGATCCGCGCTTTCTCTAAGTTTTTCAGCCGCCGCTGCTTGGGACATGCTGCCATCAATCAGCCCCGCCAATATGTCATATTGCCCCTCGCTGAAGCCGAAAGTCGGATGACCGGTAATGACGATACCCGCCGTCTCGCGGCGCATAAAATCCTGAAACTCCGCGAAACCCCTATCCTTGCTGACATTCTGAAAACAGGTTAAAAGACTTACCTTGTTTTTAGCCCTGTCAGTCGTCAGAAGATAGGCCTGCGCCCGCCTGCCCCGACTTAAGAAACTGCAAACGCCCAGTTCAGAGACAAGGTTATCAATCTGATCTCTCGGCAGATCACCTGCCTTCATCTTTTTCAACAGGCGGTAGGACAATTGCTGATAAGGGTTGATCAGCGGTGTTTCATGAGACAGCTGGCGACATTCTTCCAATTCAGCTGATAAGATATCCAATTTTGTGGAGGTATTTTCTGACATAATTTGTTTAAACCTTAATCTTGCAATCATTCAGGTCACTTTGTACCGCATTCAAAAAAGAAACGCTAATTGAATGCATGTGTATATTAAAAATTTAATTTGACTTTTTATTCTAGAATGATAGTTTTAATTCATGGTAAGAAAAGCAGAATTCTCGGAAAATGATTTTATTCTGGCGGCGGCTCAGTTGATTGCCCTTGGCGGCCCGGCAGCCGCAACCATGGCCGCCATTGCGGCCTCTGCCAATGCGCCCACAGGTTCCATCTATCATCGGTTTAAGTCCCGGTCTGATCTGCTTGGTGCCGTTTGGTGCCATGCTTTATCCCGCATGATAGAGGATATATACCCCCATCTGGCGCGGGGAAACAGCGATCAGGCCATATGCGCGCTGGTCTATTGGGCCAAAGCCAGTCCTGATCTTGCGCGCATCATTATGCTTTATGACGAGAATGACCTGATCGATGGCCCCTTAACGCCTGAATTACATAAAGAGTTAAATGCCCTTTATCAGAAACTGGGCGCGGGGTTATCCGCTCTGATAAAATATAATCAAAAATCCCTCACACCCGCCAATATTGCCTTGGCAAATTTTGCCATATTTGACGGGCCTATTGCCGTCATGAAACCATACTTAAGAACCCGCCCCGGAGTGAGCAACAGGTCTGGTCTGGGTATGGGCCGATGCCGGGATGTCGCCCTCGCCTGCGGCAAAACAAGTCTTGGATTGCTGGAGTGATGCCAAATGATCATCCATAAATTTAAATTTCCGACAAAACGTATTCGCAGAAATCTTGATGACTACCCTTATGGGCCCATCACTCTGCATACTTTAGAAGATTATGACGCCATGGCGTCCATTGGCAGGGTCGCCGCAGATACCCTTGACTTCATCACGCCCCATGTAAAACCCGGCATATCAACCGCAGAGCTTGATCGACTGGTTCATAAATTTATGACGGATCATGGCACGATCCCGGCCACCATCGGGTATCACGGGTTTCAGCATGCCAGCTGTATTTCCGTCAATCATGTGGCCGTTCACGGCATCCCCAGCGCCAGCAAAATCCTGAAAGACGGCGATATCGTCAATATAGATGTGACCCCGCGCCGGGATGGCCCGACCCCTTGGCACGGCGATACCAGCCGCATGTTTAAGGTTGGCAAAATTCCGGTCAAAGCCGCGCGCCTGATCGAAGCCACAGAAAAATCCCTTGCCGCTGGTATAGAAGCCGCACGCCCGGGAAACCGCTTGGGGGATATTGGCGTGGCCTGCGGTCAAGTCGCATTGGATTATGGCTATGTCATTGCGACAGATTTTTGCGGCCACGGCATCGGGCTTACCTTTCATGATAACCCGGAAGTCATTCATGTGCAGCCCGACCAGATGGGGCCCATATTGCTGCCCGGCATGATCTTTACCATTGAACCCATCCTGAATATTGGGAAGCCTGACGTAAAGATATTGGCCGATGGCTGGACAGCGGTCACAAAAGACCGGAAATTAAGCGCCCAGTCCGAACATACTGTCGGTATCACGGAAGACGGCCTGCAAATTTTTACCCAATCAAAAACCGCCTAATCAGCCTTGTTAAAACTGATTTTTTGCTGATCATTGCCTTTGTTGAAAATGCGGGTACGGATTTTGCCCTTCCATGCCACATTGACGGTATTTCGCTGGTCTTCAAACAAAGCCATAAAAAGCCGGTTTATGATTGTCAATTCTGCGGGCTTGTCCGGAAGGGCGGCCTCTTGATAGATAAGAACATTGTCAATATGATATTCCATAGCGATCCAGCTGAGCGGCAGGCGATGGCCTTGACTGTCAAAAATGGCGAAATCCTTTTCAACGAAGGCCTTCAGTATCGGCGTGATCTCGGCGTCACTCAGGCCGGAAGAATTGCCCAGTTCTGACCTGAGAAAATCTTCAACATCATGGGTGAACAGCCGGTGGATGACCTCAATCATCTGCGTATTTTCCCGCAATTCAATTTGCGTGAAGGCCGCATAGAAACGATGGGCGTGACCGACGGAAACCGCGCCCATCACGATCATTATAACAAGGATTGATCGCTGATAAAAAAATCTCATTCCTCAGTTTTTTTGACCTCGTTATCACTGTTAAGCTTTGTATCAAATTCTTTCATCATATCGCGGGATTTTTTGCGCTTGATAAGCTCAAAACGGGATGTTTCAATACGGCGGGGAAAGTGGTTATTATCCATATTAACATCCGCTGTTTCCCAATAAGGGTCAACGGTGACAGACGTCACTTGCTTTTCAGTGATCAGCATGCGCGTGACCTTTTTGGAATTCTTGCGCCAGACTTCTGCGTTAAGGCGTATATCCTCTATGCTGCCGTCTTCATAGGCCACCTGAAGGAATATGGGCATCACCAAACCGCCCTTGTTGCTGAAATCCATCAGATAGATATTGGATTTTTCATTCAGCATTTCTTTTTCCCAATCCTCCAGCCCTTTAAGCAAGGCCGTATAGCTGTTGCGCTGCTTATTGGTCACCGTGAATTTATCATTTTCATTATAAAAATCACGCAATTCAGGAAAGCGGTCTGTCCTTTTTTCCAGCGCCTTATCCGCAAGGCGATCCGGTGTGATGCCCTTTTCATTATGCTTGGCACGCTTAAAGGCTTCTTCGATTTCGGGGTCTTTTGTATTCACATTAAAATGCCGGACATTATCGAGGGAAATATCAACATTATCCGTGGTATAGAACCAGCCGCGCCAAAACCAGTCCAGATCAACCCCGCTGGCATCTTCCATGGTGCGAAAAAAATCTGCCGGTGTCGGACGTTTAAATTTCCAGCGCTGGGCATATTCGCGAAAAGCAAAATCAAACAATTCCCGGCCCATGATGGATTCGCGCAGAATCCTGAGCGCAATCGCCGGCTTGCCATAGGCATTATTGCCAAATTGCAGAATAGACTCGCTATTGGTCATAATAGGCACTTGTTTTTTACTTTTCATATAGTTGACAATTTGATACGGCTCGGCGCGGCGGGTGGGGTAATCTTTTTCCCATTCCTCTTCGGCCAGCCCTTGCAGGAAAGTATTTAATCCTTCATCCATCCATGTCCATTGCCGCTCATCGGAATTGACAATCATCGGGAAATATATATGGCCAATTTCATGAATAATAACCGTGATCAGCCCGTATTTTGTCCGGTCACTATAGGTTTTCTTGCCGGTTTTTTTATCCTTGGTGGGACGCGGCCCGTTAAATGTAATCATGGGATATTCCATCCCGCCCACAGGCCCGTTCACAGATTGGGCAACCGCATAGGGATAGGTAAGAGCGTATCTGTTATAGACTTCCAGCGTATGGATTATGGATTGTGTTGAATATTTCTCCCAAAGCGGATTTCCCTCTTCCGGGTAAAAGGACATGGCCATGACGGTCTTGCCATTTTCCGGCTGATAATATCCTTGGGCATCCCACAGGAATTTACGCGATGAGGCAAAGGCAAAATCACGCACATTATCCGCTTTAAACCGCCATGTTCTGGTGGTTTTGGCGCGGCTGTCCAATTTGGCGGCCGCCTCCTCTGTTGTGATAATCATAACAGGAGTTTTGGCTGTTTCTGCCTCTTTCAGTCGCTGTTGCTGCTGTTTGGTCAGGACATCCGACGGGTTTTGCAACGTGCCGGTCGCCGAGACCACATGATCGGCAGGCACCGTGATAGACACGTCATAATCCCCAAATTCAAGGGTGAATTCACCATTACCCAGAAATTGCTTATTGGTCCAGCCATCATAATCCGAATAGGCGGCCATGCGGGGAAACCACTGGGCGATTTCATATATATAATTGTCATCTTCTTTGAAATATTCCTTGCCGCCGCGCGCCCGAATGATCTTTGCATCCAGAATATTATAGGACCATTCAACGGTAAAATTAAATTTCTGGCCCGGCCGCAGGGGGGACGCCAAATCAATACGCATCATGGTATCATTAATGATATATTTTAAATCCGCGCCGCCGCTGTCCGTTACGGCGGCGATATCATAGCCCCCGACATAGGTCTTTTCATGCATTTTCCTGCGTAACACACCATATCCCGCTTTTGGGGCATGGCTGGCGAATTCTGATTTCTGTGCATTGCTGCCATGGGCATAATGGTTCTGATCAAGCTGCACCCACAGATACCGCAAGCTATCCGGAGAATTATTGTAATATTTAATCTTTGCCAGACCGATGAGCCGTTGTTTTTGATCATCAAGGGTCACATCAATTTTATAATCTGCCTGCTGCTGCCAGTATTTATGGCCCGGCGCGCCCGAAGCCGTACGATATACATTCGGCGTTGGCAGAACTTCATCGCTTAATTGACGGAATTTATCATGCAGCTGCTCAACCGTCTGCGACAAGGCGACAGAGGTAAAAAATGCGGAAAAAAATGCGGTTAAAACGGCAAGAATGCTGATGAGGATTGACTTTTTCATGATGTGATATTCCAAATATACATTTTACAAAAAACATGATGTCACCATAAAGCGCGATATGGATTTAATCAAGCGTGACAAAATGATTAAGCGGCCCCCTGCCATGGCCCAGTTGCGGTGCCTCCTGAATGGCCTTGTGAACATATCTGTGCGCCCTTGTCGCCGCATCTTTCAGAGACAGGCCCTGCCCGATACCCGCAGCAATGGCAGACGCCAGTGTGCAGCCGGTTCCATGGGTGCTGCGCGTGGCAATCCTGGGGCTCGTAAATTCAAATTCCCCTTCCGGCGTCATCAATATATCCGTTAATATATCATCCGGCAGATGCCCGCCCTTAACCAAAACAGCCCGCGCACCCAGAGAAAGTATTTCCTCACCGGCCCGCGTCATATCATCAAGAGTGACAATAGTATCAAGCCCGCTTAACAGGGCGGCCTCTGCAAGATTTGGGGTAATTAAATGCGCGCGGGGAAGAATGTCAGAAATCAATATCTCAACCCCCCTTTGATCCAACAACTGGTGGCCGCTGGTGGACAGGATAACAGGGTCAATAATCAAAGGAATATTCGGATAATCCGAGAATATCTCATATAAAATTTTCGCGGTTCCCGCAGAAGACATCATGCCGACTTTAATGGCATCGGGCAAAATATCTTCCAGCACGGCCCTTACCTGCGCCGCAACAATCTCTGCCGGTACAGGATGAACATCATAGACTTTACGGGTATTCTGTACGGTGATAGCGGTGATCGCTGCCATGGCATAGCCGCCAAGAGCCGAAATGGTTTTAATATCTGCCTGAATACCCGCGCCGCCGCCGGGGTCAGAGCCGGCAATGGTAAGAATTTTTCCCTGCATGATATCTTTTCGCTATTCATCGTCACAATTTATAGAGAGCTGCGCCCTAGGCTGACAGTTCTTTAACTGCGCCAACAATATCATCGACAACCAGCGTAATCAACTTGTCATCCTGTCCTTCTGCCATCACCCGGATCAAAGGTTCAGTGCCGGATTTTCGGATCACCAGACGGCCCGTACCATTTAAGCGGTCTTCGCCTTCGCTGATGACTTCTTTCACGCAGGGCGCCGACAATGGGTCCGTACCTTGCTCGTAGCTCACATTCTTAAGCAATTGAGGATAGGGGGTATAAAGATTGCAAATCTCACTCACCGGTTTGCCGCTGGTCACAAGAACGGACAGAATTTGCAAAGCCGCAATCAGGCCATCACCCGTCGTCGCATAATCACTTAAAACGATATGGCCAGACTGTTCCCCGCCAAGATTAAGATTCTGCTTTCGCATGGCTTCCACCACATAACGGTCGCCCACCTGGGTTCTGATCAGATCAACACCGATCGTTTCCAGATATTTCTCCAGCCCAAGGTTGGACATGATGGTTGTCACCATCGCATTACCGCGTAACTGTCCGTTATTTTTCATATATGTGGCAACCGTTGCCATAAGCTGATCACCGTCTATAATCTTGCCCTTTTCATCACAAATAATCAGGCGATCAGCGTCGCCGTCCAGTGCAATGCCAATGTTCGCCCCATGCAGCACAACATTTTCACAAATTAATTCCGGGTATGTCGATCCACATTTATGATTGATATTCTTGCCATTGGGGCTGACTCCAATCGCGATAACCTCAGCCCCCAATTCCCATAATACGCTTGGTGCAGAGCGGTATGCCGCGCCGTTGGCGCAGTCCACAACGATTTTCAAACCATCAAGCCGCTGATTTTTTGGAAAGGTATTTTTGGCAAATTCCATATAACGGCCAACGGCATTTTTAAGCCTCTGCGCCCGGCCCAGTTTTTCTGAGGGCACAAGGTGATCCGCATAGCCATTGTCCATGCGCCGTTCGATTTCCAGCTCAATCTCGTCGGATAATTTATAGCCATCCGGGCCGAATAATTTCAAGCCGTTATCCTGAAAGGCATTATGCGATGCGGAAATCATAACGCCCAGATCCGCCCGAAGTGAACGGGTCAACATAGCGACCGCCGGGGTCGGCATTGGGCCAACCATGATCACATCCATGCCCATTGAAATAAAACCCGCCGTCAAGGCAGGTTCTAACATATAGCCCGAAAGCCTTGTGTCTTTTCCAATGACAACACGGTGCTGATGCTCGCCTCGCGTAAAATGTTTCGCAGCTGACATGCCCACGCGCATGGCGACCTCTGCAGTCATATGTCCCTCATTCGCCTTGCCGCGAATACCGTCCGTACCAAAATATTTCCGTGCCATAAGTTTTCTTTTTATTATCAGAATTATTAGCCGATTTATACCATTCAAGTATTAATACATGCTGAACGGATAGTATAAAACATCAAAACTATGTTTGTAATATGACAAAAAGACTAATTTAAAGATATTTATCCTGCGAGGCTTGCCCAAGCCTCTCTGGCTTGACGGCTTTCCTTTATATCATGAACCCGTAATATTTGCACCCCCTGATCATAGCCCGTCTGTGCAAAGGAAAGTGATCCGGCCAGCCGCTGATCAGCCCCCTCTCCGCCGCAAATATGACCGATAAAACTCTTTCGTGACACCCCAAGTAATATTGGTACGCCCAAACCGTGAAACAGGGACAAATTAGCCAACAGATCACTATTATGGTCAACTGTTTTGCCAAAGCCAATACCCGGATCAATGATTATTCTGCCGCGATCAATACCCGAAGCCAGGCAGATTTCCACCCGGCGTTCCAGAAAGTCATAAACATCAAGCACCACATCATCATATCGGGGGTCATCCTGCATATTGTCCGGCTGGTTCTGAGCATGCATCAAAATGACAGGGCAATCCGATGCGGCGACAACAGCCAACGACTTTGCATCATGGCACAGGGCGCTCACATCATTGACAATAGTTGCGCCAGCCTTCAGCGCCGCCGCCATGACTTTTGCATGACGCGTATCAATGGATATGGGTACAGAAATATCCGGCAAACTTTCGATGACTGGAATAACGCGGCTTAATTCCTCTTCAACGGAGACTTTCTGCGCGCCGGGCCGCGTAGACTCGCCACCGATATCTATAATATCCGCGCCTTCAGCGATCAATTCTCTGGCATGAGAGGCCGCAAGGGCGCGTTGATTATATCGCCCGCCATCAGAAAAACTGTCCGGCGTCACATTGACAATCCCCTGAAGCAAGGGGCGCTTGCCCTGAAAGCCACTTCGTTTCTGGCAAATATTGTTAAGCTGGAATAAAAGACTGTCCTGTTGAAACGCCGGCAGTTTACGGACATATGTGTCAAGTTCCGCGACGGGCATTAATTCCGTCCATATCCGTCCAGATACAGATGGTTGGCGGAATATAATTTTGACAATAGTAAAACCCAGCGGCCCACCCGCCAGCCATCGGGCATGACCCGCCTTTACCGCCTCCACAGCATTACAGCCCCTGAGAATCCCCAGAGGCTGTAAATAAAGCTTATCGTTACCCCTATCAGGCATTGATCAGTTTTCCGGTACCGGGTCGGCATCAACATTGCCGCCTTTATCGTCATCAGGCGCGCTTCCCTCACTTGGGCCTGTACTTGGAACTGAGCCTTCATGCGGCTTGTCTTTGGAATTGTCATCATCGCCAGACAAATCCTTATGAATATCCTTGCCGGCAATAATATTATCAATATCTTCGCCGGTAAGTGTTTCATACTCCAGCAAAGCGTTGCCCAGATTATCCAATAAGTCCCGATGGTCCGTACATATTTTCTTGGCATGCTGATAGCCTTCATCAACAAGCCGGCGTATTTCCTCGTCTATTATTTTTGCCGTGGCACCTGAAATATTTTGACTGCGGGCGACAGAATGTCCAAGGAAAACCTCTTCCTGATTTTCGCCATATTGAAGCAATCCAAGCTTTTCGCTCATGCCCCATTTTGTCACCATGTTGCGGGCCAGACTGGTCGCCATGGAAATATCACTAGAGGCGCCGGAGGACACTTTATCAAACCCGAAACAAATCTCTTCCGCCACACGTCCGCCCATTGCCACGGCAAGGTCAGCATGCATTTTCTCCCGTGCATATGAATAATTATCCCGTTCCGGCAAACGCATCACCATACCAAGCGCGCGGCCGCGAGGAATAATCGTTGCCTTGTGAATAGGGTCAGAAGCCGGACATTTTGCCGCAACCAGGGCGTGACCCGCCTCGTGAAAGGCTGTCATGCGCTTCTCTTCTTCCGTCATGACCATAGACCGTCGTTCAGCGCCCATCATGACTTTATCTTTTGCTTCTTCAAAATCGCTCATGCTGATCACACGCTTGCCTTTACGGGCCGCAAGAAGAGCCGCCTCATTAACAAGATTGGCAAGATCCGCGCCCGAAAAACCGGGTGTGCCGCGGGCCAATGTGCGAACATTCACATCGGCGGCCAGCTTTGGGGTTTTCTTGAGATGAACCTGCAGGATTTTCTCGCGGCCGGTAATATCAGGATTTGCCACCACAACCTGACGATCAAACCGGCCGGGACGCAGCAGCGCGGGATCCAGAACATCGGGACGGTTTGTTGCGGCGACAAGAATCACGCCTTCGTTTGCTTCAAAACCGTCCATTTCCACGAGCAGCTGATTAAGGGTCTGTTCACGCTCATCATTCCCGCCGCCAAGCCCTGCGCCCCTGTGACGGCCTACGGCGTCAATTTCATCTATGAAAATGATGCAGGGCGCATTTTTTTTGGCTTGTTCAAACATATCCCTCACGCGGCTTGCGCCAACCCCGACAAACATCTCAACAAAATCAGAACCTGAAATGGTAAAAAACGGCACGTTTGCCTCACCTGCGATGGCGCGGGCAAGCAATGTTTTACCGGTGCCGGGCGGGCCCACAAGCAAGGCCCCTTTGGGAATTGTACCGCCGAGCCGTTCAAATTTTTGCGGGTCCTGCAGGAATTCAACGATTTCCTCTAATTCTTCTTTGGCTTCATCAATACCAGCCACATCATCAAAGGTCACCCGTCCTTTGGTCTCCGTCAGCAGCTTCGCCTTGGATTTACCAAAACCCATGGCCTTTCCGCCGCCGCCCTGCATTTGCCGCATGAAATATATCCACACACCAATCAACAGAATCATTGGCAACCAACCGAGGAATATACTTAAAAATCCACCCTGAGATTCAGGTTCGGACGTAATGACAACCCCTTTGGTTCGTAAATTTTCGACAAGATTTGGATAATCCGGCGCATAAGTATGAAACTTGCCTGTGCTGCCGGCACCATATTCACCAGTAATATCCTGCCCTTTAATGGTAACCTTAATGACCTGACCGGCTTCTACCCTGTCAAGGAAAGTGGAAAAATCTATTTCCGTGCTTGCCGCCTGACGCGCACCGCCATTCAGAGCGGAATAAAGGGCCAAAAGCAAAATTATTATAATCGCCCATAAAGCAATGTTACGTCCCATATTTCATGTGTCTTTCAATGATCAGTCTATTATTCGCAAATTTCATTTTATATGTTAACCCCATAAATAAGGCTTTTTTACTCCCAAACAAGTTAACAATGGCTTTTTATCGCATTATTTTCACTTATATGGTCTATTTTCAGCATTTAGCCATCATTATGCCCCGTATTTTCATATCCAAAAAGGAATGCAGCCTTAAATCCCTTTTCTTCAAAACCCGGTATGAAATTGGGCAATATCACATCACCATTCATCAAAATCATACAAGGCAGGCTATAAAGAATTTTTTTCGGCAGTTTCAGTTTTTTCAGATCAGGGTAATCTGAACATAACCGGCGCCATTCTGCCAGTTCAAGTTTTTTCACAAGTCTGGCCCCGTCAATATTATCTATTTCAAAACGCTGATCCCATAAATATGGCCCGCAATTTTCAATATCTGCCTCATGCTCAATGGCCGCAATCTCCCGACTGATAATAATATGATCAGACCCTGATGTTGCCTTGACAGGGGACACAAGGCATCCCCCCAATGTCTGACCAGAGAAATCCGCCTGTTTCAGATTATTATATAAGGCTTCCACACGGGAAAATCGCGGGATATATCTGCTGCCACTAATTTTCTTGACCAATGAAGACAGACAACGCAGTGCTATTTCTTCGTGAGCAGACATGAGCTTGGCCATATTCACCCGCATATAACCTTCAGGGTAAACCGTCACGGCTTCCTGCGTTAACCCCGCCGTCATGCTCTGCAACAAAGATTGCACGCGGCCCATTCTGGTGGCCGTTTGCGCCATGCGTTGCGCGTTCAGCCCGTCAATTTCGCTATCCTGCAGCATTTTGCGTATTTTGATACGCGTATAGTTTTCATTTTGATTGCTGGGGTCTTCTATCCAGGGCTGATCCATTTGACGCAAAGTTGCCTCCAGACGTTTTTTGGTCACGCCAAGCAAAGGGCGGCATAAATAAACATCACCGCGCCGCGCCAAGGGAACGGGAAAATCCGATATCCCCCGCATGGCAGACAGGCCATCAACGCCGCTGCCCCTGAACAGCCGAATGAGAAATGTCTCCGCCTGATCTCCCTCATGATGCGCCAGAAACAGGTTATTCACATCATTATTCTGGCACCATTCTCCCATCAGCTGATACCGGACGGTGCGGGCGCGGTCCTGAATATTTCGGCTTGGCTTGTCCCCCTGCCAGTTCAACACCATATGGCGAATATCGTATTTTTTTAGCCATCGCCCGACTTGCAAAGCCTCGTCTTTTGCTTCGGGCCTTAACCCATGATCAACGGTTAAGGCGGTCAGGGCGACACCGTTTGATTGGCACCATTGCCCAAGCAACAAAGTCAGGGCCAGACTGTCTGCACCGCCAGAAACCGCCGCCGCAATCCCGCTTCCATATTTCAGATCAGACCTTGGGCCAGATTTTGGGCCAGATTCTGGTGATACCACCGGAAAAACAGCACGAAGCAGATTTGAAAATTCAGAAGATATAATGGCATCATGCATATTTATAAGATTCTGTATTAATTACATCCTGCGCGTCTTGCTTCGGCGGGGCGCGTTTTCTTGCTTTCATGGCTATCCGGGAATCGGGCTTCTAATTCACGGAATGCATCGCAGGCATCTTTCTTTTCTCCCATGGCATTCAGAGACATGCCGATTTTCAATAAAAAGGCCGGCGCTTTCGGGCTTTTCGGATATTCATTATAACCTTCCAGAAAAACGCGGGTTGCCTTGGTATACATTTTGCGAACATAATAAGTCTGCCCCAGCCAATATTGGGCATTACCGGCCAATGAGTCCTCTGGATATTTTTTAATGAATTCACTCAGCGCGGCTTCGGCTTTGGCATATTGTCCCGTGGTGACCAACTTTTGTGCATAGCTGTATTTTTGCTGCACCGTACCTGCAGGCAGAATTTCTGTCGTTTTACTTATTGCCCTTTCTTCTGCGGCAACGGGCGGCCCTGCGCCGGGCTTTGCGGATTTGCTGGATTTGAATGTTTCCAGCTCTTTAAACCGAAATTCATAATCACGGGACATGACTTCCAATTGTTGTCTCAGTTTATCGACCTGAAAATTACCTTCCTCAACACGGCCTGTAAGCTGGCGAAGCTGGGTTTCCATTTGAGAGAGCCGCGCCTCAATATCGGCGAATTTGATATTACTCTGAGAAATTACCGGCATTGAACCGCCCGTTTGTTCACCTGACCCTTGCGGGAATTTGCTGCCCGGCGTAAAAACTTTTCTCTGAACAGCCTTTAACTGCTTTTCAATAATTTCAAGCCGTTTTGACACGGTCTGCGCCTGTGCAATGTCAGCCGCGCTTGTAGATGTGATGATCACCATAACCCCCATCAAGCAAATCAGTTTAAATTCCTTGAAACGCAAAAAGGTAACTTTCTTCATCAATTTCTCCAGATCGTAAAGACATAAAAATACCCGCGCAACCATATTGGCGCGCGGGTATAGTTTAAATATCAGACTATTAATTTACGCGCGTATAGCTGCGGCGGTTTTTTGCCCATGCCGCCTCACCGGAGCCAGTTACAGCGGGACGTTCTTTGCCATAGCTCACCGTGTGAATACGGGATGGGTCAACACCCAGCGCCACCAGATAATTCTTCACAGAATTGGCGCGTCTGTCACCAAGAGCCAGGTTATATTCCCGCGTTCCGCGCTCATCACAATGGCCTTCTACGGTAATTTTTACCGCAGCATGCGTTTGCAACCAGGCGGCCTGCGCCTGCAAAGCTGCGCGGGCATCGGAAGAAAGGTCATAACGGTCATATCCGAAATAAGCTACTGAATTACCAGATGCCATATCAAGTGATGACTGCGTTGCAGGATCTTCCATCACGGTTTCAACATCTACGGTTTCGGGCGGACTTGCCACCACGGGCTCTTCTGTTTCTACGGCAACGGGTTCCGTTGGCGTGTCAGGAACAGTACCTGTATTTGTATTTGCGCAAGCACTTAATAATAAAGCCGAGCCAATCAGTGCCCAGTATTTTACGCTATTCATTTTTTCCAGCATTTAGTGGTCCTTCCACGTAACTTAATATTTTTATCCAACCGATGAAATGCCATTCCCCTCAAGAACTGGCGAATGCATATTTCAAACAAATCGTATTTATTATGCAATCCTGCGAAACTATAACAGAATCATTTATCTAATCAAGGGGGACCATGCAGGATCTGACGCATCTAACGGCGTTATTACCTGCCTTTCGTTGTAACCCGTTAAATCCACCGTCCATAATTGTGTCTCGCCGCCGCGTCCTTTATTATCATAAGGCTGCTGCCTGAAGAACATAATCACGCGGCCATTAGGCGACCAGGTTGGCCCCTCGTCTAGGAAACTCTCAGATAACAGCCTCTCCCCACTGCCGTCCGGGCGCATTACGCCGATATAAAACTTGCCCTGATATTGACGTGTGAAAGCAATGAGATCCCCTCTGGGCGACCAAACCGGCGTACTGTAACGGCCTTTTCCAAAACTGATGCGTTTGATGTTTTTTCCACTGGACTCCATGACATAGATCTGCTGGCTGCCGCCCCGGTCCGAATTAAAGGTAACATAGCGCGAATCAGGTGAATAGCTGGGCGAGGTATCAATGGCCGTATGACGGGTCAGCTGCTTAATTTTTCGGGTTCGCAGCTCCATGACATAAATATCGGAATTCCCCTTATAGGCTTGTGACATAATCACTTTATTGCCGTCTGGCGAAAAGCGCGGCGCAAACGTCATGCCCGGAAAATCCCCAAGAATTTCCTGCTTTCCGCTGTCAATATTATACAGATACACGCGCGGGTCATCATTATGATAGGACAGATACGTGATTTCCTGCGCGGTTGGTGAGAAACGCGGGGTCAGCACCAGATTTTTGCCATTGGTCAGAAAAGTATGATTGTGACCGTCCTGATCCATAATGGCGAGCCGTTTTACTCTTTTTGTGGCAATTCCGCTTTCCGAAATATAGACCACCCGGGTATCAAAATAACCGCTTTCTCCCGTCATCCGCTTATAAATGGCATCTGAGATTAAATGCGCAATACGGCGCCAGTTTTTTGGTGATGTGAAATATCTCAGGCCAGTCATCTGGTTCGCGCCTAACACATCCCATAACCTGAACTCCACCTTCAGCCGGCCATCTTCCTGCAAAGAGATAGATCCGTTCATCAAGGCATGGGCGCCAATGGCTTTCCAATTATTAAAATTTGGATTTCGAAGGTTTCCCTCAACCGTTCCAGAGCGGATAAAGGCTTCAGAATCAACGGAATGAAACAGGCCGGATCGGGTCAAATTCGCCTTGATCACAAGGGCGATACGCTGGCCGTAATTCTTGACAGAACCACCAGAGATAATGTCACTTTCACTGCCCACCAGGTCCGTAATGGCAATGGGTAGCGGGTCGGCATGCCCCCGGTTAACATCAACCACAATCCTTGCCTCTGCCGGCATTGTCACTGCGAATGTTACCAGCAATGCTGCCAGCAATGCTGATAGCGTAAAGCCGGCAGTCACCAACCTCAATATTTTAAATAACCTCACTTGCAACTCCATCTATATTTATATTTAACACTTATCCACTTATGGCATATTCCGGATCAAATACGATATCCAGTTCGCGCCATAAATTATATTGATCCTTGGGCAAAAAATCATATGGCGCGCATTTTCGGACAGCCCTGAGCGCGCTTTCCGCCGCTGTTCGATAAAATTCCTGACCGGGCATGTTCATGCGCCTTTTTTCAACCACCTTTGGCGATCCAATCAATTTGCCGTCCGGACTGAGGCGGGTTTGAATGGTCACGACAAGCCCTTCGGCACCTTTGGCCCCTGCGGGAATATTCCAGCATTGATTTTTGAAAATATGCTGGCCCACCGCATCAATGATGCTCAGGGTCTGTTGGCGCACATCGACCGTACTGATCACCCTTTCCTCGCCAAACGTCTTATCCTTCAACTGTTCAATAATATTGGGCTGTGCCGCTTCGCGTTTGTCCAGAAGTGCGGATAATTTTCCGCTGTTAAATCGGCTCGGTTTTTTTTTCGGCGTAATTTCTGGCGCGCGGCTTGCTATTTTCGGGGTCGTTTTTTCAGGCTCGACCTTCTTTTTTTTCTTCTTGGGCTTTGCGGCCATATCCGGCAAGGGCATATTAGAAGCCAGCTTTGGCGGCGGCGGCGGCATTTCGATTTTTCGCTCTGGCATTTTCTTTTTTGGCGGCGTTTTCTTTGTCACAGGGTCAGGTTTCTTTTCCTGTGCCTTTAGCTTCGTCACCTCGCCTATGCTGATCATTTCGATGGGAATGACCTTCATCTGGGTTGGTTTCTCCCGGCTTGTCATCGGCAAGCCAAATATGCCTGCCGTCATAACCACCATATGAAAAACCAGAGATATGATAACCGCATTACGCAATTTACCTTAATTCTCCGTATCTGTTACGAGGGCAACGCGGGAAAATCCGGCACCATTCATCCGGCCCATCACTTTCATCACAACCCCGTAATCCACAGCTTTATCCCCGTGAATGTAAATTCTGTCATCTTTACGGCCTGAGAAGATTACGGTCAGGCGCGGCACCAGCTCCCCAAGTTCGATGGCCTCATCCTGAAGATATATCTTGCCGTTCTTGTCAATGGTCAGGGACAGTGGTTCAGTATTTTCTGGCAGGGCCTTGGCCGCCGAATTGGGCAAATCCACAGGCACCCCGACGGTAAGCAAGGGCGCGGCCACCATAAAGACCACCAGCAATACGAGCATCACATCCACAAAGGGCGTCACATTGATCTCGCTCATGGGCTTATGCCTGCGTCCAAAGCTCGAGGGTTTATTTGCGCCGTGACTTTGCATCAATGATGTTCCTCATCCAACTGGCGGGACAGGATGGTGCCAAATTCATCTGCGAAGCCTTCCAGTCTGTTGGCATAACGGCCCAATTCGTTGCTGATTTTATTATAGGCCACAACGGCGGGAATGGCCGCGACCAGACCCATGGCGGTAGCGAACAAAGCTTCCGCGATGCCGGGCGCAACAACGGCCAGCGATGAATTATGGCTAATGGCAATACTCTCAAAACTGTTCATAATCCCCCACACCGTGCCAAACAAACCCACAAAAGGTGCCGTGGAACCAACCGTCGCCAGAAAATTCAAATAGCCTTCAAGCCGTTCCATTTCACGATTGACGGTCACTCGCATGACCCGATAAATTCTATCCTGAAGCCCCGTACCCAGCTTGACATCATTGCCCGTTCCAACAGAACGCTGCCATTCCCGCATGGCGGCGACAAATACGGCGGCCATGGGATGATCCGGGTTTTTCTTTACCCGGCCATAAAGGTCTTCCAAAGAATTTCCAGACCAGAATTCCGCATCAAAGCTATCGGCCTGTGACATGACCCGGCGAATACGTTTGGTCTTGTCAAAAATAATAGCCCAACACCACAGAGACGAACCTAGTAATACCAGCATCACCAGCTGTATGACCCAGTCAGCCTGCGTAAACATGCCCCACATGGAAAAATCCGGTATGTTTGACCCTAAGTCCACGATATCAACGGCATTTCCAACATTTTCCTGTTGCTGCATTCCTGTCCCTATTCCTTAGTCACTTCATTGATTTTTTCTAGTATTTTCGTCGGCAATCTTGCTGGTTTATTCTCTTCATTCAAAGCGGCAACCTTTATGATGCCTTTCGCCAATATCTCATCCGACCGACGTATTTTCTGTTCCATCACAAGGCTCGCCTTGCCCAATTTTGATACATTGGTATGAACGGTAATTTCATCATCCAGTTTGGCCGGTTTGACATAGTCAATTTCCGAGCGGATCACGACAAATTTAATGTCATCCGGTTCTAGAAATTTTAACATTTCTTCTTGGCTTATCCCAAGGTTTCTTATCATATCTGACCGTCCACGTTCCATATATTTTAAATAGTTGGCATGATAAACAACCCCACCAGCATCCGTGTCCTCGTAATAAACACGTAAGGGCAAAATATGCTCTCCATTAGTGATAAAGCCAGAATGTGGCGAAAATTCAGCCATTTTACTCCTCAAGCAAATTCATTTGCGATTTCTGCGGTTTTTTGGTTAAATTTTGGGGCATTGTTACCTTAATATGGTCAAACCCCTGAGGCGACAGCATGCGCCCGCGCGGGGTGCGCTGAACCAGCCCCGTCTGAATGAGGTAAGGCTCGATAATTTCCTCAATGGCGTCCCTTGGCTCGGACAGGGCCGCCGCCAGTGTTTCTATACCGACCGGCCCGCCATTATAATTTACCCCGATACATTTCAGATATTTGTGATCCATGGCATCAAGGCCGCGCTTGTCAACCTCGAGCATATCAAGGGCCAGATCGGCCACCTCCCGATTAACGCCGCCATCAGCCCGCACCAGCGCAAAATCCGCAACCCGCCGCAGAAGCCGCCCGGCAATACGCGGCGTTCCCCGCGCCCGCCGCGCAATTTCCAGCGCCCCGTCACTGGTCATATCCACCTTCAGCACCCTTGCGGCGCGGCGGACAATGGTTTCCAGATCCTCGGCCGTATAAAATTCCAGCCTGGTCGGAATGCCAAAACGATCCCGCAGCGGCGTGGTCAATAAACCAGATCTTGTGGTTGCCCCAATCAGGGTAAAGGGCGGCAGGTCAATGCGCACCGAACGCGCCGCCGGCCCCTCGCCGATGATCAAATCCAGATGATAATCCTCCATGGCGGGATAGAGAATTTCCTCAACCGCCGGGCTAAGCCGGTGAATCTCATCAATGAATAATATGTCATTTTCTTCCAGATTGGTCAAAAGAGCCGCCAGATCACCCGCCTTGGAAATGACCGGCCCGGCGGTGGCCCGGAAATTCACGCCCAGCTCCCGCGCCATAATCTGTGCCAATGTGGTTTTGCCCAGTCCGGGCGGCCCGTAAAACAGCACATGATCCAAGGCATCGCCCCTTGTGCGCGCGGCCTCGATAAAAATTTGCAGGTTATCGCAAACTTTACGCTGTCCAATGAAATCATTCAGCCGCGTTGGCCGGATTGAAGTCTCAGCCTCATCGCCGCTTTTCCGTTTTGCGCTGACCATGCGGCCTTCATCACTTTCGCTCATTGGCTCAGCTCCTTAAGCCCAAGGCGGATCAGATCGGGCACGGCGGCCCCCTCATGGCTGCGGGCGGCGTTTGACACGGCCATATAGGCTTCTGTCTGCCCATATCCAAGATTAACCAGCCCGGAGACAGCGTCCTGAATATCAGTTCCGCCTGCTGATATGGCTTCGGCAGATTTAATGCCGGCCTTTGTCGGCGGCAGGGCGAATTTTGCCACTTTATCTTTTAATTCCGTGATGATCCTTGTGGCAAGTTTCGGCCCGACACCGCTGGCGCGGCCCACAACGGTTTTATCCTGCGCCGCGATGGAATTGGACAGTTCATCAATGGCTATGGCCGATAAGATGGCAAGCGCCACCTTGGCGCCAACGCCCTGCACGCTCTGCAGTAATTTGAACCAGTCTTTTTCAAGTTCAGTGGAAAAACCAAACAGATGAATATGGTCTTCCCGCACATGGGTTTCGATGATCAATATTGTCGCTTCGCCGGCCCCCGGCAGATTACCCAGCGTACGGCCCGAACAAAAAACAAGATAGCCAACCCCGTTCACATCAAGGACGCAGGAACCCTCCCCGATACTATCCACAAGGCCTTTTAATTTGGCAATCATCAGCGACTCCCCCGAAATATAATTTGCGCCCCGGCCTTCGGCCTGCGATCTTTCTTTAGTGTTTCATGCAGCAAGCCATGACCGCCGCCGTTATGGGCGTGGCAAATGGCTACCGCCAAAGCGTCCCCGGCATCTTCGCCGTTAATCACCGCTTTCGGCAGTAAAATTTTCAACATGGCCGCCACCTGCTCTTTCCCCGCATGACCGGAACCGACAACCGTCTTTTTAATATGATTGGGGGAATATTCCGCCACCGGAATCCCCGCAAGGGACGGCACCAGAAGCGACATCCCCCTTGCCTGACCAAGTTTTAAGGTTGAGGCGGGGTTTTTATTGACGAAGGTTTCCTCAACAGCCGCCGAATGCGGCGCCCAATCGGTGATCACTTGCCCCAAGCCATCAAAAAGCTGTACCAGACGTTCGGCCAGACTATTGTTATCGTCGGTATGGACAATGCCGTTGGCAATATGAATCAGGCGGGAGCCTTCCACATCTATGACCCCCCAGCCGGTTTTCCTGAGGCCGGGATCAAGCCCGATCAGTCGCTGCCTTTTATCTGTCACCCTGATGTCACTCGCTGAGCTGCTCCATAATTTCATCGGAAATTTCATAATTGCCGTAAATATTCTGCACGTCATCAAGATCATCCAGAACATCAATCATTTTAAGCAATTTTCGCGCGGATTCCAAATCAACCTCGATGGTATTTTCCGGCTTCCAGATGAGTTTTGCCGATTTTGGCTCCGCGCCAACCGCCTCTGTCAGGCTGGCCGTCACATCCTGAAGATCACCCATGGCACAATAGATTTCGTGGGTTTCATCATCAGATACAACATCCTCCGCGCCGGCTTCCAGCGCAATTTCGAACATATCATCGGCTGATTTGGCCGAAGCCTCAAAAATAATCTCGCCAATTTTTTCAAACTGAAAGGCCACGCTGCCGGTTTCGCCAAGATTGCCGCCATTTTTGGCAAAGGCCGTGCGAATATCCGATGCCGCCCGATTGCGGTTATCGGTCAGGCTTTCCACGATGAGGGCGGTGCCGCCCGGGCCGTAACCCTCATAACGGATTTCGTCATAATTTTCCGCATCGCCAGCCTGTGATTTATTAATGGCCCGCAGAATATTATCCTTGGGCATGGATTGTCCGCGCGCGGTTTGACAGGCAAGGCGCAGGCGGGGATTACTATCCATATCCGGCCCGCCCAATTTGGCCGCGACGGTGATTTCCTTGGATAATTTACTGAAAAGAGACGAGCGTTTTTTATCCTGCGCCCCTTTACGATACATGATATTTTTAAATTTTGAATGACCTGCCATCTGTTTTTTCCAAAAAGCCCCCGAAAAGCCCGTTGACGGACTTTTACGCATAAAATAAAGGTTCAAGACTGTGATAATACACTGATAATACACTGGCCACCATTTGTGAACCATGATTTGAGTTTTTTCGAGAAAAACCGGAGAAAAACCATAGAAAAAATAATTGGCAATCACATTGCTTCACATAAATTTTGTGAAGATTCATTATCATAAACTGTAAAATATCCTGACGGTTTTTCAGGATATTTTACAGTTTTTAATCACCTTTGAGCACCCCCGCAGCATAACCTATTGTAATTCCTGCATCTTAATATACTGGCATGGTTTTTGCTTGCTTTATCGATGGCGATAAACAATTATAACTAATTATAACAAACTGGAGAAAAAATGTTCAGAAAATTACTCATAGGGATTATCGGTATCTCTTCATTTACTATTGCCAGCGGCGCGAATGCTGGTGTGCTTTATTTCAGCGAGGACGCTAACGGCAACGGCTTATACAGCTTGAATACGACAACCGGCGCGTCAACCAATATTGGCGCTTCTGGCGTAACAGGGTCGACTGTTGGCCTCGCACCATCAGCCAATGCGTCAAGCCTGTATGGGTCCACATGGTCTAACATTGCCAATGCCAACACAGATGGAAGCGGCGCGCCAATTGTTGGGTCGGCCAATGCAGAAGCCCTTGCCTATAACCCCAATAGCGGCATGCTATATGGCGGTATAAATGGTGACTTCTTTTCCATCAGCACAGGTGATTTTACAACACTGACCCCACTTTCTGCACCAGGAGCTGATGTTGAAGGTCTCGCATACGGGGGCGGAAATATTATATACG
>JALSHF010000074.1 GCA_026982375.1 Emcibacter sp.
ATCACACCCGCGCCATAAAAAATAAGCAGCGTGAAGATCAGGGCCTGAATTGAAAATATCCAATAGCTTACCCGGGAGAGTTCCTCGTTCACATTGCCAAGTTTTGACTGTTTCAGGGTCTGGGAAATAACGGGTTCTAATATGGGGTCGAAACTTTGGCGGATTTTCTTGATGATTGTCATAATTTGAAGAGCGATGCCATATACCCCGAGCGCACTTGGTGAGACGATGGCGGCCAGAAGATAAATATCAATGCGCAAAATGATGACCCCGATGAGGTCATAAGCCGCCGTGGGGGCAGAAAAAGAGATCATTGATTTTATTTTGGCCCAGGATAGACGGCCCCAGTTGTAAGCCGCCGTATCATAGGTTTTGCCAAAAGCATAAATGGCATAAATGAAAATGCTGATATTCATCACCCAATAGGCGATGAAGAGGCCTGATTCCACCATATTCAGAGCATAAAATCCGGCAGAAAACGCTAACAGAACATAAGGCTCTATTATGCTTTTGGCCGTTACCTCATAACGCATTTTGCGGGCAGCCCGCGTGGCGGTTAGTAACATTTCTGTCAGGGCATAAACGAATGCTGCGGGCAATATAATGAGTATGCCTTTGGCCATGCCATCTGGAAAAAACGAGAATAGAAAATCTTGCCAGACGTAGATGGGAATTAAGATGATGGCGGCGATAACAATACAAAGGAACATTGCCGTCATGATACTATTGAGCAGGCCGCTCATATTGCCGTTATCCATATCATCATAGAGAAAATGAAATATGGATCTTTTAAAACCAAACAGAATCATTGCGGTCAGCGTTTCAACAATTGTCACAGCCAAAAGATATTTTCCGAATATTTCAGTGCCATATAACAGCGCAACAACCAATAAAAAAGGCAGCCGCGCGCCGAGCCGAATGACGAAACCAAACAGATTGGCGCCCGCGCCGCTCAGAAGGTCTTTTTGGTTATTTGCAGGATTGTTTTTGTTCATGATAACATTCGGAGAATTTTTTATAGGTGTCTTCGGGGCGGAAACTGTCAAATTTTGTCCATGTTATATTCTATTATTTTAAAACAGTAA
Source organism: Emcibacter sp. (assembly GCA_026982375.1). Lineage (GTDB taxonomy): Bacteria > Pseudomonadota > Alphaproteobacteria > Sphingomonadales > Emcibacteraceae > Paremcibacter. The sequence goes on from JALSHF010000074.1 coordinate 1,086, forward strand.
GTTAAATTTTCACCTTAGACTTATTATCTGTTCCTTGTTATAGTTTTTTCTAGGTTATAGTTTTTTCCAGCTTAACTGGCAATTTACATCACGATCAAAATTAAGGATAAAAAATGAAATCGATTCTTCTGGCAACGACGGCCTTATTTACTCTCCTGACCTTAAGCGGATGCGGTGACGATAAAGCGGCGCAACAGAATAATGCCGCCGCACCTGCTGCGCAAAGCCAGACGGCAACGGTTCAGCAAACTGAATCAGAACGTCTGAATGCGCATTTTGAAGAGACTTTCATGCGGGATCTGATGGACAGTCCGGAAAGACAAACCCGCTTTGGCATTAAAAAAGATTATGGCAAGTGGGACATGCGCACGGAAGAAAAATCCGCAGCAGATCATGAGAAATTCATAAGTGATTTGAAGATATTAAGGTCTGATTATGATTATGAAAAACTGGATGATGCGACAAAATTGAGCTATATTCTGGCAGAGCGAAGCCTGAATGAAAAGATTGCGGGTTATGAATGGCGGCATCATAGATATCCGGCCAACCAGATGTTTGGCTGGCAGTCTGCTGCCCCGTCTTTCCTGATAAATTTCCATCGGGTAACGTCTGTGGATGATGCAGAGGCCTATATCAGCCGTCTGGAAGCTTTCAAGGCTTCTGCGGATCAGCATATGGCCCGTATGAAGCATAATCAGGCCATGGGTGTCTTGCCGCCTAAATTTGTTTTTACTTATGTGATTGATGATGCCAGAAATGTGATGCAGGGCGCGCCATTCACAGATGGAGATGACAGCGCTCTGCTGGCGGATTTTAAAAAGAAAGTCGCCGCGCTTGCTATCGAAGATGAAAATATCAGCAATGATTTGATCAGCAGGGCAAAGAATGCCCTTATGACATCTGTTAAATCGGCTTATGAGGAGCTGATTTCTCTGGCGAAAGCGCAAGAGGCCGTCGCCACGACTGATGACGGGGTCTGGAAATTACCAAATGGGACAGATTTTTATAAATATCGCCTGCGCCAAATAACCAATACGGATATGATGCCCGCTGAAATTCATCAGCTGGGTCTTGACGAGGTGAGCCGGATTCATGGTGAAATGCGCGATATTATGAAAAAGGTCAATTTCGAAGGCTCCCTGCAGGATTTCTTTGAATTTACCCGCACAGACAAACAATTTTATTATCCGGAAACAGAGGAAGGCCGTCAGGCCTATCTTGATGAGGCCGTGAAATTAATTGATACCATGAAAGGCCGCCTTGATGAGGTATTCATTACCAAACCCAAGGCGGATTTGATCGTTATAAGGGTTGAGGCTTTCCGGGAAAAGTCTGCGGGCAAGGCCTTTTATAATCGGCCCGCCCCCGATGGCAGCAGACCGGGCATATATTATGCCAACCTCTATAAAATGTCAGCGATGCCAATCTATCAAATGGAAGCCCTGGCCTATCACGAAGGGATTCCCGGCCATCATATGCAGCTTGCCATCATGCAGGAGCTGGAGAATATCCCCAAATTCCGTAAATTTGGTCGCAATACAGCCTATACGGAAGGCTGGGGGCTTTATAGTGAATATCTGCCAAAAGAAATGGGATTTTATGCCGATCCCTATTCCGATTTTGGCCGGTTGGCTATGGAGCTTTGGCGGGCGTGCCGGCTTGTTGTCGATACGGGGCTACATGACAAGAAATGGACTCGCGAACAGGCCATTGACTATTTAGCCGAGAATACGCCAAACCCGAAACATGATGTGGTTAAGGCCATCGACCGATATATCGTTATGCCGGGGCAGGCGACAGCCTATAAAATTGGTATGATCAAAATCCAGCAACTGCGGGAGCATGCCAAGGCGCAGCTTGGAGATAAATTTGACATACGGCATTATCATGAAGTCATATTGCGGGACGGGGCGTTACCACTTTCGATTCTGGAAGATAAAGTTAATGAATGGATCGCATCCCTGAAGTAAGGATATTGAAACCATGTCTCACAAAGCCCGTTATGCTTTATTATTGTTGTTGCCGTCTGGGCTCGGATAAAATACAGGCCGGCTAAAATACAGGCCGGATAAATACAGGATAGGAAAATCATGAGAAAATTCTTCATCACCGCATTGAGTCTTGCTGTAATGTCAAATCCGGTCATGGCCGGGGATTCTGTCAAACAGGCGGTGGCCGATGATTATGAAAATCATCTGTCTGATTTATATATACATTTTCATCAAAACCCCGAACTCAGCCACCAGGAATTCAAAACTGCCGCTCGTCTGGCAAAGGAGTTGAAGGCGGCGGGTTTCGAGGTCACCACCGGCGTTGGCGGCACGGGTGTGGTGGCGATAATGAAAAATGGTGACGGGCCGCTGGTGATGATGCGGGCGGATATGGATGGTCTTCCGGTTCTGGAAAAGTCCGGATTGCCCTATGCCTCCAAAGTAACCCAGCTGTCATTACTGACCAATAATGTGGTGCCGGTAACCCATGCCTGCGGGCATGATGTTCATATCACAAGTCTGGTGGGAACCGCGCGGCGCATGGCCGCCATGAGGGATGAATGGTCGGGTACGTTGATGTTGATCGGCCAGCCGGCAGAGGAACTCGGCCCCGGCGCTCAGGCCATGATGGAAGATAATCTGTGGCAGCGGTTTGGCAAGCCCGATTATGCGATGGCATTTCATGTCTCGGCCCAGGGTGTGGCCGGGATCATTAATGTTACCGAAGGCTCGCCCTTCGCCGGGTCGGATACGGTGGATATTATTGTCCATGGCATTGGTGCCCACGGGGCATCACCACATGCGGGTAAGGATCCGGTGTTGCTGGGCAGTCAGATTGTTGTTGCCCTGCAAACTCTGGTGTCCCGCGAATTGTCGCCGCGCCAGCCCGGGGTGGTTACAGTGGGGTCCTTTCATTCCGGCACCAAGCATAATATCATATCCGACCGGGCGCATCTGCAATTGACAGTGCGAAATACCAACCTCAAAACCCGTAAGATCCTTTTGGACGGCATTAAACGCATTGCGCAAAACATGGGCCGGGTTGCCGGTCTGCCGGAAGACAAGCTGCCGGAAGTGATGGTGTCCAG
>JALSHF010000075.1 GCA_026982375.1 Emcibacter sp.
ATATAGGGATCAGGCTCCCCCGTTGATGGCACCTTATCTTCGGAAATGGCGAGGACAAAATCCATATCCAGATATTTCTGGTAAAATTCAACGGTTGTTTTTGCATCCATACAGCGATAGGCCACGTGATGAATTCTCATTAATGTCATGGTAAGGCTCCTTATTTTAAGAAGAGTTGTTTAAGCTATGAAGTGATAATAGTTTCATATGAAACTAAAGTCAAGCCTAAAAGCCGGATGGCATGGGTTGCCTTATGTTTGCCTATATTTTATGGTCATTTCGGTAAAAAACACCAGAACAGAAATGAACATCATATGACTGTCAAGACGCCTAAAAAATCCCAAGGGCGGCATTCGGCCCAAAAGAAAAATATGGCCTCAAAAAAAAAGGGTGGTCGCCGTAAAAAATTTATGGGTAATGAAAATCTGAAGCCGCCGCGTACCGGGATTCGAAAATGGGTCTATCGATTTTTTGTGGGCATGATCTGGTTCTTGATCTTGTTGGTTCCCGTCGTCATATATTATGCCCATGATCTGCCGGATATTTCAGAAATAACCCAGCCTAATGACCGGTCAACTATAATGGTTATGGATCGGGAGGGCGGGTTGCTGGCCAGTTACGGCAATGTTTATGGGGACTGGTTGACATTTGATGATATTCCTGTGGTGCTGGTTCAGGCCGTTATAGCGACAGAAGACCGGCGATTTTTTAATCATGGCGGCTTTGATATTCGCGGCTTTATGCGGGCCATGGTCAAGAATATCACGCGGCGGAGTATGGTCGAAGGCGGCAGCACCATAAGCCAGCAATTGGCCAAAAATCTTTTTCTGAGCGCTGACAAAACCCTCAAGCGGAAAATACAGGAACTTTTATTTTCCGCATGGCTTGAAATGAATTTCAGCAAGGAAGAAATTTTAACCTATTACTTCAACCGGGTTTATTTTGGGTCGGGCGCTTACGGCATTGATGCGGCGGCGCGCATTTTTTATGGCCATAGCGCCCGTGAGCTTTCCCTCATGGAGGCCGCGATGTTGGCCGGTGTTTTGAAGGGGCCTGCGCTCTATTCGCCGCTCAGGGATTTGGAAAGATCATACCGGCGTACGGGCGATGTGCTGGATAATATGGTGGAGGCCGGCTTTATTCAGAAATCCGTGGCCGAAAAAACAAAAGCCGGGAATGTTCAAATTATTGATAAACAAACCGGCGGCGATGAGCGTTATTTCAGCGACTGGATCGTGGAAAGGGCGGCCTCTTTAATCGGCAGAGCGAAGGAGCCTGTCATTATCTATACGACGTTGATGCCGGACATTCAGGACAAGGCCAACAAAGCCCTGCAGCGCATAATGGATCAGGAAGCGCTTACGCATAAAGCCTCTCAGGCGGCGCTGGTATCCCTGGATATGGACGGCGGCATAAGGGCGATGGTGGGCGGCACAGATTATACCGTCAGCCAGTATAATCGCGCGGCGCAGGCGCGGCGCCAGCCAGGGTCTGCCTTTAAATTATTCATTTATCTTGCGGCTTTTGAACGGGGCCTTTCACCGGATGATATCATGCGCGACAGCCCGGTGATTTTAAAGGGCTGGCAGCCTAAAAACTATTCTGGTGAATATCTGGGTCAGGTCACTTTAAGGGAGGCCTTTGTACGATCGTTAAATACGGTGGCGGTAAAGCTTGCCGAACGGATCAATCGGGAAAATGTCATCGAAATGGCGCGTCGGCTTGGCCTGACGACCCCGATTGTGGCCGAACCGTCCCTGTCACTTGGCACGTCGGAGGTTTCTCTGCTCGAATTAACGGCGGCTTATGCCGTGGTCGCGGCCGGTGGTTATGCCGTGGAACCCTATGGTATTGTCGAGATACAAAATAGCGCGGGGCAGATTTTATACCGCCATATGCCGGGGCCCAGGCAGAAAATTCTATCGGACGATGTGGTGTTGACCATGGACAGCCTGCTGCGGGACGTGGTCGCGCGCGGTACGGCAAAACAGGCTCAAATGCCTTTTGCCGCAGCCGGGAAAACCGGCACGACACAGAATTATAAAGATGCGTTATTCATGGGATATGGCTTGAATATGACCAGCGGCGTATGGGTGGGCAATGATGATGCGCGCCCCATGAAGAATGTTACCGGCGGGGGAACGCCGGCCCGAATATGGCGTAATTTTATGTATCGGGTTTATTTGGGGCGGGATGATGCCACTTTGAATACCCCAAATGTTCGCCCGCGCGATAAACCAGAACGCCCTTGATGAATGGCCCCGATAACAAGATATATAAAAACTTAACCAACCTTGACACTTCAGTAAGGGACAATTGATAAACTGGCGGCGCGATAAATTTTCAAAATAGCGAGCGACAATGATCAGAATAGACTTTAAGGATATCCAGCAATATATCGGCAGCACTATTGGCACATCAAAATGGGTTGAAATTACCCAAAGCAGAGTCAATAGATTTGCTGAAGCCACCGGAAACTTTCAATGGATACATGTGGATGAAGAAAGGGCCAGAACAGAAATGCCTGCGGGCCTGACGGTCATTCATAATTACCTGCTTCTGTCCCTCATTCCGCAGCTCTTTGATCAAATTGTGACGATTACCGGCCTGGAATATGGTAAAAACCAGGGGGCCGAGAATGTCCGATTCCTGAGATCCCTTAACACCGGCAGCAAAATACGTATTCGGTTGAAATTATCGAAAGTTGAATATCGCGATTCAAAAGGCCCGACGGCAAATTTTTATATCACTATGGAAGAACAGGACAGTGACAAGGCCGTCCTGACGATGGACCTTCAACTGTTGCTCGTTGCCGCTCTGCAAGAAGATAAGAATGAGAAAACGGCTCTTAAAGCTGTTTCATCCAATCAACATCAACCCGTTGCCCTCGGACTTTAGCCAACGGCGGGCCTTGCGCCAATCGGGATAAAGTCTTTCCACCAGCGTCCAGAAATCCGGGCTATGGTTCATTTCCACAAGATGCGCCATCTCATGGGCCACAACATAATTTAAAACAGGGCTTGGGGCCATGATCAACCGCCAGGAAAAAGACAGGGTTTTTCGGCTCGAACAGCTGCCCCAACGGCTTTTGGTGTCGCGAATCATGATTTTATGAGGGCGGCGGCCCAAGGGCTGTGCATAGTTTTCTACCGCCGCGCTCAGTGTCAGGCGGGCTTGTTTTTTCAGCCAGTTTTGCAGCCGCGTTTCAAACCCGGCTTGCGGCCCGGCAACGATGAGGGTGCCGTCGCGTAATGTGACGCCGGCCGCCTCATCCGGCGCGGCGGTAATTTTTGTGGCCTGACCCTGATACGGTATGACTTCCCCCGCGCGCAAGGGAATGGTTACCGGAGACTTGTCATATTGTTCAGCTATCCAGTCATGATGTTTATTGGCAAATTGGCGTGCTTTACGATCGGATACCCCGGGAGGCAGCGTGAGAACCGCGCAGTAGCTTTTAACGTCAAAGCGTAATTTCAGATGCTTGGCCCGGGGGTGGCGCCGCAAGATCAGCGGAATGTCACCAACATAATATTCTGTCATTCCGGGCCTTCTTTTTGGCCGCAAAAGGCCTGTAGGTTGATAATATGATCCGTCATGTCACCGGCATCCCGTTCTGAAATGACGCGGCCTTGCACAGAAATTCCGGCGTCATGAACGCTGTTTGCAGAGCCGGAAACCAAGGGGTGCCATGGGGGCAGGTCTTTGCCCTCGCTCACCATCCGGTAGGCGCAGCTATGGGGCAGCCAATGAAATTCCGTTATTTGATCAGGCGTGAGAACAACACAATCTGGCACCAGTTTTTTCCGATGCGGGTAATTTGCACATTGGCAACTGTCGATGTCTAAAAGCCGGCAGGCCACATCGGTATAGGCTATTTCCCCGCTGTCACTATCCTCTATCTTGTGAAGGCAGCATAACCCGCAGCCATCACAAAGGGATTCCCATTGCGCAAGCGTCATGTGGGACAGCTTTATGTCACGCCAGAATTTTGGTTTTTCCATGATTATCCCCTCCCATGATTACCCCCCCCATAATTACCC
>JALSHF010000076.1 GCA_026982375.1 Emcibacter sp.
CCCTTCCTCTATTTGGGAAATGGACATATGGCAGTTCAAGGCTTCTAAATTTTCTATTGATGAACATTAATCTTCTTTCAATCATATTATTTGAGCGTTTTTTTCAGTATCATTCAGCCGGCATATCCAGCAAGTGGCCGCAAGAAATCTGCTCTTCTCTATTCCTATGATTGAATTTTTCCAAGCGCCTTGACCTTCGTCAAACATCATTTTCATTTTGGGGGAAATCAAAAATTACTTAATATATTTAAAGACTTACCTCAATAATATAACGATAATTCTTGACATGCGTCAAAGCGCTTTCCCGACAAGCTGACATAACATGCATTTTAAGTACTTCATTAGATTCTTAGTAACCCACCTAGTATGCACATATTAAAAAGAGGAAATGACCGATGAAAATGACTAAGTTTAATCTACCTGCTCTTGGAATAGCGCTTGGCCTGATTACTGCCGGATTGAATATGAGTGCAGCAGCCGAACCAAGCCTTTCAGAAGCAGACTTTGAAAAGGCAAAATCCATGTACTTCCAGCGCTGTGCCGGATGCCACGGCGTATTGCGCGAAGGGGCGACGGGTAAAGGCCTGTTGCCCAAAGATACCAAAAAACTGGGTCAGGCCAGACTGGAAAAAATTCTTACCTTCGGGACAGAAGGCGGGATGAATAATTTTGATGATATTTTCAGCAAAGAAGAAATCACCTTATTATCCACCTATATCCAGCTTGAACCACCTGTTCCACCAGAAATGTCATTGGCTCTGATGAAAGAGCGTCATAATGTATTTGTTGAGCCAAAGGATTATCCAACGAAACCGCTTCATGGCCTTAATTGGGAAAATTTCTTTGTTGTCATTGAACGCGACGCCGGTAAAGTCGCCATCATTGATGGGGACACTCATAAAATTGTAACCCATATTGATACCGGCTATGCGGTGCATGTGATCAAAGCCGCAGAGCATCATAAAACGCAAAAATCTGTGAATAGTGTTCCTGGCCGTTTCTGGTACACTCAGGGCCGTGATGGTAAAATGACCAAAATCGATCTTTGGCAAACACCGGAGAAAATGTTGGTTGCGGAAACCCAAATGGCCTATGATGCCCGTGATGTTGCGGTATCCGGTGACGGAAAATATGTCATTGGCGGCGGTTACTGGCCCCCGCATTTTGTTATCCTTGATGCCATGACTATGGAACCCTTGAAAGTGGTTTCAACACGCGGCGTCAATGTGGACGGAGACTATGTCAACGAGGCCCGTGTTGCGGCGATCTATACCACACCAAATGCACCAACTTTTCTGGTTGCCGTTAAGGAGCTGGGACAAATGTGGCAGGTGGACTATAGTGATTTGGATAACTTACGCATAGAGATGATCAATTCCGCCAAATTCCTTCATGACGGCTTTTTTGATCCCTCAGGTCGATATTTCCAAATTGCCGCCAACGCCTCTAATAAAATGGTCGTTGTTGACAGCGAGGCACGCAAACTGGAAGCCATGATTGATGTTGCATCCAAGCCGCATCCTGGCCCTGGAGCCAACTGGAACGACAAAAAATGTGGCCCTGTAGGCGGCACAACCCATCTGGGAATTGGCGTGGTCACAGTATGGGGCAATGATCCCGTGAAACACAAAAAAGACGCCTGGAAAATCTGCTATACTGTTGAAACAGATGGCCCGGGTCTATTTATCCGTACGCATCCCAAAAGTGACTATGTTTGGGCGGATCAAACCCTGCACCCTGAACCAGAAATTCAACAATCCATACAGGTCATCAGCAAGAAAACCCGTGAAATCGTCAAAACTATCCGCGTGACAGAAGAAAAGGGTAAAGTTGCTGTTCACATGGAATTCAACAGTGACGGGACTGAGGTATGGGTTTCAGTCTGGAATCGTACGGACAGTGGCAATCCTACTGGTGAAATCGTCGTTTATGATGCCAAGACTTTGAAAGAAATCAAGCGCATCAAAGGCCTGACAACACCAACCGGGAAATTCAATGTCTATAACCGGGCGAACCACGTAACATAAAATATTGATCATAAGCGGGTATGGAACAATATTTTCCTGCCCGCTTATTTTTCATCAAAACCCCTTGATTCATTTCTGGTAACGCTGGCCCAGAAACAAACCATTACGCCCGGAGTATCGTGATAATGACCAAAGAACCATCACATAAAAAGAGTTTTTTTTCCCGCAAACTGCTTCTCGGTACAACAATTTCTGCGGCCCTTACCTTTTTCATCGGCGGCATTATATTCTGGGGCGGTTTTAATACGGCCATGGAAGCTACCAATACAATGGAATTCTGCATCAGCTGTCACGAAATGAAGGATAACGTCTATGAAGAATACAAACCAACCATTCATTATGCAAACCGCACGGGGGTTCGCGCAGGATGTCCGGACTGCCATGTTCCCGACCCCTGGGTTCATAAAGTAGTTCGCAAGGTTCAAGCGTCGAAAGAGCTTCTCCACAAGGCTCTGGGAACCATAGATACACCGGAGAAATTCGCGGCTCATCGCCTGACCATGGCGAAGCGTGTCTGGAAAACCATGAAGGAAACAGATTCACGTGAATGCCGGAACTGTCATCATTTCGAAACCATGGCACCGGAATTTCAGCAACCTCGCGCCCGGGTACAGCATTTAAATGCCTTCAAAACCGGCCAGACCTGCATCGACTGTCACAAGGGCATCGCCCATAATAATATACGCCACCTTCTCAGTGACGAAGAACTGGAAGAGCTGGAAAAACCAAATCCAAAATATATCCGGGAAATTCCCACAATGTTTGCCGCAGGTTTGAAAAAACTGGCCCTTCAGGAAATCGAAGACGCCCGGGTTGCAAAAGATAAACTAGCGGCAGAAAAAGCCAGAGAGGCCAATAAAATAGCCTTAGCCGTGGAAGAGGCCCTCACCCAATATGCCGCAGCAAATAATAATGGCAAAAATACCGCTGAAAAGAGCAAAGACGCTATTAACGTTGACTGGTCCAAGGCGTCAAGCCGCCAAATCACCCTGTTTTATCCGGGGGAAACATCAATAGAATGGGTGCTTAATGGCCGCGACCACGGCGGCGCACGTCCTTTTGATAAAGGCAATGACAGCTGCGTTACATGCCATGACAAGGAAACAGCCGAAATGGGCCAGAAAATGGTCACCGGAGAAAAAGCAGAAAGCAAGCCCATCCCCGGCAAACGCGGCAGCATTCCCGTGATGGTTCAGGCGACCCATGACGATGAATATCTTTATTTACGTTTTAGCTGGGAAGACACGCCTCATGTACCGTCCCCCTATGTTGACGGCGGCAAGATGGATCCTGAAAATCCAATGAAGCTTGCAATTATGCTATCCACTGATGACGTGGAATATGCCGACCGCGCCGGCTGCTGGAGCAGTTGTCACCATGACGCCAATAATATGCCCCATAGCCCCAATGCGGAAACGCTTGCTGCCAGCCCCTTTGCCTCAAGGCTGGATTTTAGCGGCGGGGTCACTAAATATCTGAAAGAAAGCAGAACCAAAATTGAAGTCCGGGGCCGCAGGGGGAAAATGCGCGGCGGCTGGGATAAGCTGAAGGATGAGGCCGCCCTGAAGGCTGAAATGGACAGCGGGAAATTTATTGATCTCATCCGCTATGATTCCGGCAAGGGTAAAATTGAAGACGGCTATATCTTCGCAGAAAGAACCATGTCAGGCGGACAGGGTGCCGAATTCGTGGCAAGTTTAAAAGCAGGCACATGGTCCCTGATTATGAAGCGCAAGCTGGTCTCTGATAAAAAAGGTGATATTTCTCTCGCCTTGAACCAAACCTATAATTTTGGTTTTGCCATACATGATGACTATAGCAATTCCCGCTTTCACCATGTGTCACTGGGCTATAAACTTGGATTTGACAATGAAGCCGCAGAAGTGAATGCTACAAAACAATGAAGGGGCAATGATGGTATGAAAATATATATCTTTCTGGTTTTAGCTGCTTTTCTCACTGGCGGATGTGCTGACATGTCATCACATCAAAACAAGCGGTATATGGCACAAACCGCGCAGGTTGATATTCTCAAATTTCAATTTATCCCGGCAGAAATCACAATCAATAAAGGCGACAGCGTGATCTGGATCAATCAGGAAAAGCGTCAATATCATAGCGTCTGGTTCCAACAACCGGGCACGCCTGAGCCGGATTATTTCTTCCCCGGCGAATCTTTCAGCCAAAAATTTGATACGGTTGGGATTTTTCCTTATCGCTGCGGCCCACATCCTGAAATGCGCGGAACCATCACGGTGAAATAACTCACAGCAATTTAACGGCTTTTTACTGTAAAAGATTCATTAATAAATAAATATTTTATTAATGTTTCCCGCTTATATTCTTAAATATGATTAATATTTAATGAGTATTTTTAGGGGAATATCAAAAATGAGTAATGCGATTAATCAGACCATAACAAATAAGCGATTACCCCGTCAGGGCCGCCTCACAAGTTTCATCAATAACCTAAAAATATCCACCAAAATCATAGCGGGTATCGGGATGATTTTGGGGCTCCTCATAGTCACAAGTATCATGAGCTCACTCAGCCTGAACAAAACAAAAGAACAATTTTCAAATTACAGGTCGATCGCCATTAATACCAATATGATTGCCCGCGTGCAGGCCAATCTGTTAACGACGCGTTTGGGGGTGAAAAATTTCGTTATTTACGGCACTGATGATTCAATCAACGTGGTACGCGAACGCCTTGAAAAAGTTAAAGAATTTGTTGCAAAAACGACGGAAAATATTACCGACCCCACTGTACAGGATAAAATGATCTCTTTAAATAAAGATATCATCGTCTATGACCAAACTTTTGGACAGGTCGTCGCTCTTCAGAAACAACGTAATGACCAAGTATTAAATAATCTGAATATACTTGGGCCGCGCATGGAAAAATCCTTAACAAAAATTATGGAAACAGCATATGTGGCAAAGGATACCACCGCAGGTTATTTTGCCGGAATTGTCCAAAAACATTTATTGCTCGCCCGCCTGTATGTACAAAAATATTTAATTCAAAATGATCCTGCATCCTATGAGCGGGCAAAAAGTGAATTTTCCCTCATGGAAAAAGCGACGGATAAAATGCGCGCCAATCTTCAGAATCCGGCACGTATACAACTAACTCAGGGCGTTATTTCAGATAGAAAAAACTACATCGCGGCCCTTGACAAACTATATGCGATTATTTCTGAACGTAACTATCTCATTACAGGTACCTTGGACAAAATTGGCCCGGAAGCCGCAAGAACCATCGAAGAAATCAAGCTTTCCTTTAAAGCAGAACAGGACACACTTGGCCCCCAATTAATGGAAGAAGTTAGCAAAGCAGTTACCACAAATATCATTTTATCCCTCATTATACTGATCTTGGGGGCTGTCATAGGTTTCTTCACAGCACGGTTGATTGCCCGGCCAATAGTGGCTATTACAAAGGCCATGACAAGATTGGCCAAAAATGATCTTAATGTCGATGTTACAGGCACTGAAAGAAAGGATGAGATTGGCCTTATGGCCAAGGCTGTCGAGATTTTTAAAGTTAATGCCATTCAACGCGTCAAGCTGGAAAAAGAATCAGAAAAAGCTCGCCTTGCTCAGGAAGAAGCCAAAACACGGCAAGTCAATGAGGAAAAAAACACCGAAACATGTAAAATAGAAGAAGAAAAGCAACAGGAAAAAGAGGCAAAAGCTCAGCGCCTAGCTGATCGGCTGGAAATGGCCCACAGATTTGAAGATCGCGTCGGCGGCCTATTACAATCGGTGACCAATGCGATCAGTCAATTGCATTGCACGTCAAAAACCATGAGCAATTCGGCCAATAGTATGAAAGATCAATCCCTATCGGCATCAACGGCCACCACACAAGCCGGCCAGAATGTTCAACTCGTCGCCAGTGCATCCGAAGAAATGACCGTTTCCGTCAAGGAGATTTCAGGCCAGATAAACAATGCGTCCAAAGCTTCTCATGGGGCCTTGAATTCTGTAACCAACGCAACTGAACGGGTTAATCAGATGGCTGCCAGTTCGGATAAAATCAGCAAAATAATATTGTTGATCAATGATATCGCCGAGCAGACAAATTTACTGGCTCTGAATGCAACCATTGAGGCCGCCCGCGCCGGAGAAGCCGGCAAGGGTTTCGCCGTTGTTGCTTCGGAAGTGAAAAGCCTTGCCAGCCAGACCGCCACTGCGACAGATGAAATCAGAATGCAGATCAACGAAATGCAGACAACAACAAACGACACCGTTACCGCCGTTCAGGAAATTTCTGTCTCCATTGGAGAACTGGATGAAATATCAGCCTCCATTGCCGCTGCCATTGATCAACAGGCCTGCGCCATGCAGGAAATCAGCAGCAATTCTCTGGAGGCGGCATCCGGCACGGAAGCAGCTGGCGAAAATGCAAGAAACGTCAGTAACATGTCGGAAGAAACCGTTAATTCTGCTGCCGAAGTGCTTAATGCCTCAAATGAATTATCCGAGCAGGCCTCAAATTTGAAAGGCGCCGTTGACGAATTTTTGACAGAAATTCGTACAGGATAATATATCCATTTTCCACAACTCAGGATATCAGGCTCTCAACACGCTTGTTGATCTCAACATAATTGATCTTTCCCGTGCTCAGAACAGGAATATCATCCAGCTTTATGATGCGTTTCGGCAACATCAGATCGGAATGGCCATCCGCCTTAATTTTTTTCATCAACAGCTTCCTGTCTGCCACCTCGCTATCCGTAAGCAGAATGATTTGCTCGCCTTTCCTTTGGTCTGCAACGGACACAGCAGCATATAAATCATCGGGCCAAAGCGACGCGGCCACAGCCTCTACAGCTGTCAATGACACCATCTCCCCGGCAATCTTGGCGAACCTCTTGGCACGCCCCTTGATGGTGACATAGCCCTCATCGTCTATTTCAACAATATCCCCCGTATCATACCAGCCATCTTTTGGCGGCACCAGTTCGCCCGGATGATCCGCAAGAAGATACCCAAGCATAACATTAGGGCCACGCACCACCAGCTCTCCGCCCGTATCAATGCCGGGAACCGGGGTCAGTTTGTAATCAATGCCAGGCAATATTTTACCCACAGTGCCTGTTTTATTATGCATTGGCGTGTTAACGGCAATAACCGGTGCTGTTTCTGTCGCGCCATATCCTTCAAAAACACGAACGCCGAATTTCTCTGCCCAGGCAAGTTTTGTTTCCGGTTTGAGACGCTCCGCGCCGGCAAAAATATACCGCATGCTGTAAAAGTCATAAGCATTGGCAAAACGGGCATAACCATTAAGAAATGTATCTGTGCCAAACATAATCGTGGCATTGGAATCATAGACCAGTTCCGGCACAATTTTATAATGCAATGGCGAAGGATAGAGAAAAGTTTTGGCCCCTGCCAGCAACGGCAGCAACAAGCCCCCTGTCAAACCAAAACAATGAAAAATCGGCAGGGCATTAAACAAGGTATCTGACGGATTAAAATCTACCCGCGCCGCGATTTGATAACGGTTGGACTGCAAGTTCAAATGACTGAGCGCGACCCCCTTTGGCACACCTTCTGATCCTGACGTAAACAAAACAACCGCGATATCATCTGCATTTCTTTCTTTGACCATTCTATGATAGAAAAAATCTGGAAAACGGCTGGTTATCATGCCGTAAATTTTGGAAATAATGCCAATTTCTTCGCGTATATCTTCCAAATAGATAAACTCTACCTGATCTTGAAGTCCCGTAATAATATCTTCAAGGTCGGCCAATTCCACAAAACGCCTGCTCGTCAATATCCTGGATATTTCGGCCACATAACAGGCCGACCTGATATTGGCGACACCAGCCGAAAAATTAATCATGGCTGGCACCCGGTTATAAAGCTGCAGGGCAAAGAATGTCACCACACAACCATTCGTATTCGGCAACATAAGACCTACTGTTTCCCGCTCACGCGCGCGCCTTGCCAAATGACGCCCCAAAACAAAACAACCCAGAATCAATCTGTTGTAATGCATGGGGTTTCGCTCCACATCCTCCAGAACCATATGCTTGCCGCCATGGGTCGCCCGACAATCCAGCAGCGACTGAAAAATGGTTTTATGGCATTCGCTGGTCTCAAACATCATATCTGACATTATATTATAGAGTTTTTCCCCCAAAATAATGCGGCCTTCCTTACCTGAGGTATTTTGTGGCAAAGCCATGCTGACCGGTTTTAATATGGTAATGGTAATTTTGGGTAACAGGCGAATTCTAAGCTTGTTTTTAAGCAATGAGAACATGGAAAATTGCGCCCCGTCAATCTTGACAGGCAAAATCGGCGCACCGGCTAAATTGGCAATTGTCCCCGGCCCTTCGTAGATTTTCATCAAGGCCCCCGTGACGGTCAATCGTCCTTCCGGGAAAATCACAAGCCGCCGGCCTTTTTTTACCTCGTCAATCATCGTTTTGGCCGCCATGGGATTGGCAGGGTCAAGGGACATTAAATTGAGAAAGGCATAAGCCGGCTTTACCCACCATTTATTGGCGGTATGGCTATTGATGGCAAAGCTCATTTTATCTGGCAGAAAAGCCCCAAGCAAGGCCCCATCCAAAAGCGATGTATGATTAGCAACGATGACCAGCTTTTTACCAGCATTCTCATAATTTTCCATACCGCGCACCTCCACCCGGTATAAAAGCCGAAAAAGCGTACGGGTGATAGAACGCATCAATTCCTCTGGCAGCATTTTGCAGATATACAAGGCGACAAAGGCATTCATAATGGCGACTGTCAGAAAAACTTCCGGTATGCTGAAACCGCTGCTGATCAACAGAGCGCTGCCAACGGCAGATACGGTCATAAACAGGGAATTGAAAATATTAATGCTGGCGATCATGCGGGAACGCTTTGCCACGGGGCTTCTGTCCTGAACAATGGCATATAACGGCACGATATAAATACCGCCGAATACCGCAATCATCACCAAATCAATCATAATACGTATATTGGCCAAATGGGACATAAATTGTCCCGCGCTCATCAAGTTGTCTGCGCTGCCGCCAACAACATTCTGGCTGGCAAAATATAAATCTATGCTGAAGACAGTCATGAAAATCGCGGCCGCCGGCACGTAAAGCGCATGAATTTTTCCCTTTAACAGCCGTTCACAAAAATATGACCCCAGCCCGATCCCCACAGAAAAGGCACAGTTGAAAAGCGTGCCTACCCCCTCATCAGCGCCAATCACTTCCCGGCTATAGGTGGGAAACTGGGCAAGAAAAGATATTCCAAAAAACCAGAACCAGGAAATACCCATAATCGACATAAAAATTCGCCAGTCTTTGCGCGAATCGTCAATGATATGCAGGGTTTCCTGAATAATATTAAAATTAATTTTAAGGCTGCGGTCCGCCGGAATGGTTTTAGGAATGGAAAAGCTGCTGATAAAACCAATGATGGCAATCGTGATAACCGTTGCCGATATAATTAAAACACCGCTTTCTGTCAGAATGAGAATACCCCCAACGACCAACCCCAAAATAATCGATAAAAACGTCCCCATCTCAATCAGCGCATTGCCGCCAATTAATTCTTTTTTCTTCAGATGCTCGGGCAAAATGCTATATTTCAGAGGCCCAAAAAATGCAGATTGAACGCCCATAAGGAACAGCGTCACCATCAATATCGTGACATCCTGCTTATAAAAACCATATGACGCCATGGTCATCAGTAGAACTTCACAGAATTTAATAATCCGGATCAGTCTGGATTTTTCAAGCTTGTCAGACAATTGCCCCGCAAGGGATGAGAATAAAAAGAAGGGTGCAATAAACACGCCGCCGGCCAGCGGAACAATGACCGCCGCATTATCCCAGCCCTGATTTATGGCAATCTTATAGGTAATCAAAAATACCAAAGCATTCTTGAACACATTATCATTAAACGCCCCCATAAATTGCGTTATAAATAATGGCGCAAATCGTTTGGTACGAAGCAGGTGGAACATATTACCAGACACAACTAAATCCCTATTATTATTTTTTCTTATGATACCAGTTTAGGGAGATTTTACAGGATAAGACAAGTATAATCACTCTTTTAGGTCATGATTTTTTAGGAATTTATGGCAAATCACACATTCTACATAGAAAATTCAATATTTTACTATATGGTAAAATATTTCAGCTTGATGAGAATATTACTTTATGACAATTCAAAACTGGGCAGCGCTTCGCGGTGAATTACTATGGTTTACGAACAACCCTTTTCTGGTAAAATCATCTGATTCTGTGCAACATATTGATGACGGTATCCTGCTGATAAAAAATGGTAAAATTATCGCTTGCGGCGCAGCGCTGGACATAATGCCTCAAGTCCCCAAGGGCGTCACAATTGATCATTACCCGGATGGCATAATCATGCCGGGCTTCATTGATGCCCATGTCCATTATCCGCAGGTTGAAATCATGGGGGCTTACGGCAAGCAATTGCTCGACTGGCTGAATGATTATACTTACCCGGCTGAGCAAGCCTATGCGGATCCTGAACATGCCAAAATAAACGCCGAATTTTTCTGTGATGAATTACTCAGGAATGGCACCACCACTGCGGCAAGTTTCTGCACCGTTCACCCCGCCTCCGTTGAGGCCTTATTTAACGCCGCAAGCCGCCGCAATATGGCCATAATCGCGGGCAAGGTGATGATGGACAGGAATGCGCCCGAAACCCTGCTCGACACACCGCAACTGGCCTATGACCAATGCAAAAAACTCATTAAAGACTGGCATGGCAAAGGCCGGAATCTATATGCGCTGACGCCCCGATTCGCCCCAAGCTGCTCGCCGGAGCAGTTAACGGTTGCCCGGGCATTAAGACAGGAATTCCCCGATCTATATGTCCAAAGTCATCTGTCCGAAAGCCCATCCGAAATCGCCTGGGTGAAACAGCTTTATCCAGGGCATGAGGGCTATCTTGACGTTTATGACCATTATGAGCTAACCGGCCCGCGCAGCCTGTTGGGTCACGGCATTCATTTGACTGATGCGGAGCGGCATAGCCTTAATGAGCGGCAGACAACCTTGGTCCATTGCCCCACGTCCAACCTGTTTCTCGGCAGTGGCTTATTTGATTTGGCCCGCGCGCAATCCCCCAATAATTCGGTCCCCGTTGCCATCGGCACCGATGTGGGGGCCGGAACCTCCCTCTCCCTGCTTGTCACCCTCGGCGAAGCTTATAAAGTTGCGCAATTAAGAGGCGGAACCCTGACCGCTTATCAGGCCTTTTATCTCATCACCCTTGGGGCGGCGCGCGCCTTACATCTGGATCATGACATCGGTTCTTTTGATCTGGGGAAAACAGGCGATGTGGTGGTCTTAAACCCAAAAGCCACAAGCCTGCTCCGTCATCGGATGGAATTCACAAACAATATAGAAGAAATACTCTTTATATTAATGACATTAGGCGACGACCGCGCGGTTGAAGCCACCTATACAGCCGGCCAAAAACATAAAATATGTTAAATTTTAGCCTGTTAAACTTCAGGACGACCAAACAAGCGCATACGGGCAATGCCGCCGTCAGGATAAATGTTAAGCCGCACATGACTGACCGACCCCAAATTCCGCAATTCTGAAGTAAACTCATGACGCCCGTCCGCAGATAATTTCTGTTCCGGCAACAAGGTCTGCCATGAAGGCGACTGTTCAAGCAAAGCTGTATCATCCAACCCCGAAACCAAGGCTGCCTGAAGCGAGAAGCGATCCGGGTAATTGCCCTTGAAAAAGGTCGTTTCAATAACCGCATGATCAATGGTGCCTGTTGTGGCCAAGGCAAAGACAGCCCAGTCATGACCCGCCGTCCGGCGCCTTCTGGTTTCCCAGCCATCGCCCATATTTTCCATCTGTGTCGGAGATATAATATTCATGGGCAGACCAAAATGGGCGTCGTTACAACCAATCGCCCGCCCGCCCCACGCCATAGCAGCAAGGTCAATCTTTTGGCCTGATTCCTGGTTCAAGACTTCTGGCCAATCCACCTCAATGATCCCATAGACTTTCAATCGCGCAACCCCGCCATCGGGATAAATATTAAGCCGGACATGGCTCCAGACCTGATCGTTCATAATTTCAAAAAAATGCTGGCGGTCACCCGTCAAATCCTTTGTCGGTAAAATTTCTGTCCAATGGGTATCCTCATCCGGCATATGATCCTGCGTGCGGCATACATCAATGGAGGCGGCAGGCGGGAAATTTCCGGTGAAATGCCGCGTATCAATCTCTATGCCCTTGATCCGCCCTGACTTTCCCAGTTTTACCACGCAATAATCATAGCCCGAAACGCGTTTTCGGCGGCTCTCCCAACCATCCATCCATTTACCATGATCATCGTATTTACCCTCGATAAATATGGGGTCTTTTCGGCTGATCAGCCGCTCTTTCGGGGCAAAAAAATCATCCGTTGCATATACCACTTCGGTGCCAAGGCGGGGGTCCGCAAGGTTAACAAAATGTCCGGAAAAATCAGGTTGGTCAGATAATGATGTCAAAATTTTATTCCTTGGATAGGGCGGCAAGACGCAGTTTTGCTATTTTATGAACTTCTTTCAGGGCTGTTGCAAATTCATTTTCAGCCGAGTTTTTAATTCTCATGCGGAAATTCCTCAATATATCAGAACGGTTCAAACCGCCGACAGCAATGATAAACGGGAAACCAAATTTTTTACTATAGGCCGCGTTTAAATCCTGAAGCTCCTGAAATTCTTCCGGTGAACATTGGCCCAGTCCGGCGCCGCGCTGTTCCTTTGCCGATTCCCGGGAAAGCTTGCCTGAGGCTGCCTCGCGGCCTGCAAGTGTCGGGTGGGCGCGTAACAAGGCAAGCTTCTCCTCGCGGCCTGATGCCTCAACAACGGCCTTCATTTCAGATTCCAGATCACGTTTTGGGTCAACAACAGAATTTGCCCGATCCCCCGATTGCCAGACTTTTGCGGCAACCCACGGCGAATGTTCATAAATGCCGCCGTAAATATCAATAAATTTTTCGCGATTCATTTTTTCTATGTCTCTGCTGCGGGATGTTTGGCGTGCCAGTGCCGGGCAATTTCAATTCTTTTGCAAAACCAGACATCCTCATGAGACGCCGCATATTTCAGAAATTTCTCCAAAGCGGCACTTCTTCCCGGACGACCAACGATACGGCAATGCAGACCAATGGACATCATGCGCGGGGTCTCTTCACTTTCTGCTAACAGAACATCAAAACTGTCTTTTAGATAATTATAAAATTGATCCCCCGCATTAAAGCCTTGCGCGGTGGCAAAGCGCATATCATTGACATCAAGGCTATAAGGCACCACCAGATGATCTTTATCATTTTTCTTAATCCAAAATGGCAAATCATCACTATAATCATCTGAACTATAAAGAAAACCTCCCTCTTCGATAACAAGAGACCGCGTATTGGGACTGGTGCGTCCCGTGTACCAGCCAAGGGGGCGATCCCCCGTTAAATACTTTATAATTTCTATGGCTTGCTTCATATGGGCGCGTTCCAGCTCGATCGGCACATTCTGATAATTAATCCAGCGAAGCCCATGAGAACAGATCTCATGACCGGCCATTACAAAGGCCTTTGCCGCCTCGGGATTGCGCTCAAGCGCCATAGCCACCGCAAAGATCGTCAGCGGGATATCATATTTGGCAAAAAGCTTTAAAATACGCCAAACCCCGACCCGGCTGCCATATTCATAAAGGGACTCCATGCTCATATGCCGCGCGCCCGTAACAGGGCCGGCATTAATAATTTCCGACAGAAATTGTTCCGCTCCCTCATCGCCGTGCAGGATATTTTTCTCGCCTCCCTCTTCATAATTCAGGACAAACTGCACGGCAAGCCGCTTGCCATTCGGCCAATCGGCGAAAGGTGGACGCGCGCCGTAACCCACCATATCTCTTGGATAATTTTCATCAATTGGCATGCTTAATTCACTCTTCTTTTAAGGGGCATATCCGGGGAAAGGGCGCGGTAGACATCTTCATTCTCACGGGCAGCGGTAAAAACCAGCCGCGTCCTAATATGATCCAGATGTTGTGACAAAATCTTGCGGCCGCCTTCTTTGTCTTTTGCGGCAAGTGCCTCTATCAGCGCCGTATGATCATCAACACAGCAATTAACGCTGCCCGTCCGGCCATAAAGGCCAATGATAAGCGATGAGCGAAAAATCAGTTTTTCCAGAAAGCCTGAAAAAGGCTCATTGCGGGCGATCGCCGCCAGCAGCATATGAAATTCGCCGGACAGTCTGATCCACAGGGCAATATCCCCGAGGCTCAACGCCTGTTTTTCATGGGCAATATGATCATATAAGATTTTCAGATCAGCCTTCGTCACCCGATCCATGGCCCAGTCCAAAAGACTTGTTTCAA
This sequence comes from Emcibacter sp., assembly GCA_026982375.1. Taxonomy (GTDB): domain Bacteria; phylum Pseudomonadota; class Alphaproteobacteria; order Sphingomonadales; family Emcibacteraceae; genus Paremcibacter. The sequence goes on from JALSHF010000076.1 coordinate 14,432, forward strand.
GCGCAAATCTGGCCTCGAACACCTGCCTTGCCTCATCAACAGAGGGGCTGGACACGACAGCGCCCTTATTGCGCACCAGCGTGATAATATGATCTTCTGCGAGTAAAACCAGCACCTTGCGTATGGTTGCACGCCCCGCACCATAAATGCTGCATAAGGCCTCTTCCGTCAGCTTGGTCCCCGGCAAAAGTCGTTGTTCCAGAACGGTTTCGCGGATATGACGATAAATACTCTCTCCATTTTGCACATCTTTTATGGCCATTTTGGCCTCCATATTTCACCAGCTCCCCAAAATGTAGACAAAAAATTAGCATAATTGTCAACAATATTCTTTACTTTAAAATTGCAATCTGCCAAGAATATACGGTAAAATGAACAGGAATTCAGGGAACAACCCCATGGGAAAAATCACCACACATATACTGGATACGGCATCGGGAAAGCCCGCAGCGGGTATCAAAATCATTTTAAGCCGCCCTGATGACAATGAAATATTGACAGAGACCATGACCAATGCGGATGGACGATGTGATGCCCCCCTGCTTTCCGGCAAAGAATTAACCCCCGGCAGATACCGGATTGACTTCCATGTCGGGCCTTATTTTGCGAGCTCCAAAACCGCATCTGATGATATCTCATTCCTGAATGTGGTCCCGGTTGAATTTGGCATTAATGATGCGGATGCCCATTATCATATCCCCCTTCTTATTTCGCCTTATGGCTACAGCACATACCGCGGCAGCTAGAGGGCGAATATATGGCACAAAAAAATATCACTCTTCTGCTTGGCGGGCGACCTCATGAAGTCATCAATTTCGACCCAACCCGAACATTGCTGGATTATCTGCGTTATGACGCCGCCCGCACAGGCACAAAAGAAGGCTGCGGCGAGGGCGACTGCGGGGCCTGCACCGTGGTTATTGGCACCTTGAAGGAGGGGAAGCTGCATTTCGAGGCGGTGAATTCCTGCATTATCTTCCTGCCAACATTGGACGGAAAACTGCTGCTGACCGTCGAAGATCTTGTCCAGCCAGACGGCTCTTTACATATCATTCAACGCGCCATTGCGGATTTGCAGGCTTCCCAATGCGGCTTTTGCACGCCGGGGTTTGTCATGTCCATATTTGCCCATATTCGCTCTGGCGGCGGCGCTGACCTTGCCAGCATTAATGACGCGCTGGCTGGAAATTTATGCCGCTGCACCGGCTATGGCCCGATTATTGAGGCCGTTCGCCATAGTATTTCGGCGCAGGTTGAAGATCATCTGACGGCACTTGAAGAAACATGGATAAAACAATTAGCCGCCATGAGCAGTCCTGACACCCTGAGCTTAAGCTGGGCCTGCCCGGATACGGGCAACGAACGGCATTATTCCGCGCCCAAGACCACCGCAGCCCTGACGGCATTATACGCGGCCCATCCAGAGGCGACCCTGCTTGCCGGGGGTACAGATGTAGGGCTATGGGTCACCAAACAGCTTCGCAGTCTGGACAGATTAATATATCTGGGCCACATCACGGAATTGGCGCGAATAACCAAAAGCAAGACCCATATAGAAATTGGCGCGGGCGTTACTTTCGCGGACGCGCTGCCCATTTTAAGCACGCATTTTCCGGATTTGGGCGAAGTGATCCGGCGTCTCGGCTCAGCCCAGATACGTAACAGGGCCACCATTGGCGGCAATATTGCCAATGGTTCCCCCATTGGCGACAGCATGCCCGTCTTGATCGCTCTTAATACAGAATTAACCCTGCAAAGCGCCAGTGGCCTGCGGCACATACCGCTGGAAGATTATTTTATCTCCTATGGAAAGCAAGACCGGGCCGCGGGTGAATTTGTTGCCGCCATTCGCATCCCCATACTCAAAGCGGATCAGTATTTTAGGGCTTACAAAATTTCCAAGAGATTTGATCAGGATATCTCATCTGTCTGCGGGGCGATTTCTGTTACCCTGAATGACGGTATAATTTCTTCTGCCCGCATCGCTTATGGCGGCGTGGCGGCAACCCCCCTGCGCGCCATTGCTACGGAAAACACCCTGATTGGGGCTAAGTGGAATGAAACAACCATTCAGTCCGCCATGTCGGCGCTGGAAAATGATATCAGCCCCATCAGCGATATGCGGGCAACGGCAGACTACCGCCTGAAAGTTGCCCGGAATATATTGCTCAAAGCCTATATCGAATATGACACGCCTCTTTCCCAAACCCGCCTTACAGGCGATGGGGCCCAAACCCGCCTGATGGGAAATGGAGCCGCAGAATGACAGAAAATGCGCCATCTATTAACGGCGACATCCATAGAGATATCCGCCATGACAGCGCCCATAAACATGTGGCCGGCAGTGCGGATTATATTGACGATATACCGGAAAAACGTGATTTGCTTCATGTCTGCCTCGGCCAGAGCAGCCGGGCCCATGCCCGGATAAAATCCCTTGATCTGGATGATGTTCGCGCCGCGCCCGGCGTGGTTATGGTGCTGACGGCCGATGATATTCCCGGCAAAAATGATGTTAGCCCTTTTGCCGGGGACGACCCGCTTTTTGCGGAGGATATTGTACAATTTCACGGCCAGTCAATTTTCGCGGTCGCCGCGACCAGCCGTGATCAGGCAAGGCGCGCGGCAAAGCTTGCAAAAATTGATTATGAGGATTATCCGGCCATCCTGACCATTGATGACGCCATGACAGCAAAATCCTATATCGAAGCCCCGCAATGCATGAAACAAGGCGATTCTGCCGCCGCATTGAAAAAGGCCCCCATCCGGCGGACGGGATGCTTTCGCGTCGGCGGGCAGGATCATTTTTATCTGGAAGGCCAGATTGCCATGGCCGAACCAAAAGAAGACGGCGATGTCCATGTCTGGTCTTCCACCCAAAATCCGACCGAAGTCCAGCATCTGGTGGCAAAAGTCCTGAATATTCCCGACAATGGTGTGACCGTCGAGGTCCGCCGTATGGGCGGCGGTTTTGGGGGCAAGGAAACCCATCCGTCATTATTCGCGGCGGCCGCGGCTTTGGTGGCCCGCAAAACAGGCCGCACCGCAAAATGCCGCGTTGATCGGGATGATGACATGATCATGACCGGAAAACGTCATGATTTCCGCATTGATTATGATGTGGGTTTTGATTCCGAAGGCCGCCTATTGGGCCTCGATTTGAAACTCGCCTCGCGCTGCGGCTATTCGGTTGATTTATCCCCCGCCATCAATGACCGGGCCATGTTTCATTCGGACAATTGCTATTTCCTTGAGCATGTCACCATAAATTCTTACCGCTGCCGCACCAATACGGTTTCCAACACCGCATTTCGGGGCTTTGGCGGCCCTCAGGGCATGATCGCCATCGAAAGAATAATGGATGTGATCGCCCATGATCTATCCAAAGACCCTCTGGATGTACGCATGATCAATCTATACGGCAAGACGGATCGCAACATCACGCCCTACGGCATGATGGTTGAAGATAATATCGCGCCCGAACTGATTGCTGAACTTGCCAAAACCGCCGACTATAAAAATCGCCGCAGGGAAATCACGGCCTTCAATCAGGTCAATGTATATCTCAAAAAAGCCATCGCCCTCACCCCGGTTAAATTCGGCATATCTTTCACCGCATTGCATCTTAATCAGGCGGGCGCTCTGATCCATATCTATTCCGATGGCAGCGTTCATCTTAACCACGGCGGTACAGAAATGGGGCAGGGATTATTCATTAAGGTGGCGCAAGTGGTGGCCAATGAATTACAGATTGACATTGACCGCATCAAAATATCCGCCACCACGACCGACAAAGTCCCCAACAGCTCTCCCACGGCGGCCTCTTCTGGATCAGATTTAAATGGGATGGCCGCATTGGCGGCGGCGCGCACCCTAAAGAACCGCTTGACCGAATTTGCGGCACATCATTATGACTGCGCCATTGATCACATTGTCTTTCGCAATAATCATGTTTATCTGGACGATCAGGAAATCAGCTTTAACCAATTGGTTCATCAAGCTTATCTGGGACGTGTATCCCTGTCATCCACCGGCTTTTACAAAACCCCGAAAATTCATTATGATCGAAAAATTCATAAAGGCCGCCCGTTTTTCTATTTTTCATATGGCGCGGCCATAGCCGAAGTCATCATAGATCTCTTGACGGGGGAAAATAAGATTCTGCGTGTGGACATCCTCCATGATGTGGGTAAATCACTTAATCCGGCCATTGACCGGGGCCAGATCGAAGGCGGTTTCATTCAGGGCGCGGGATGGCTCACCACCGAGGAACTGGTCTTTGATGACAAGGGAATTCTGCGCAGCCATGCCCCGTCCACCTATAAAATTCCCACCAGTGCCGACCGGCCCGCCCAAATGACAATCAATCTTTGGAACGGCGTGAATAAAGAAGATACCATCCATAAATCCAAGGCTGTGGGGGAGCCGCCCCTGATGCTGGCCATTGCGGCTCATTCGGCGCTGACCCTTGCTGTTGCCAATGCCAATAATGCGAAAGATCTGCCCGCGTTGAATGCGCCCGCCACAGCCGAAGAAATTTTGAGCAAGCTGATCTGATGCAGAATTGGACCCGCATCGCCTGTGACATGATCCGCAAAGATGGCCGGGTGGCTTTGGTGACAATATGCCGCGTTCAAGGCTCCATCCCGCGGGAGTGCGGCACTAAAATGCTGGTGGGCCCGGATATCATAGCAGGCACCATCGGCGGCGGGGCATTGGAACATCTGGCCATCCGGCAAGCCCGTCAAATGGTTGTGACAGGCCGCCCCCTCGTTAAACATATGGATGTCCCCCTTGGCCCCAAGACCCGGCAATGCTGCGGCGGACGTGTGGAATTATTGCTTGAAATACTGGATGAAAGCCACGCCCCGTTATTCATCGCCATTAAAGAGGCCGAAAAAAGCTATGGCCCTGTTCATATGATCACTTCGCTGACGGGTGAAACAGCCAAAAAAATAATCCTTGACGGCCCCGCAAGCCATCAGCTCGAAATAAAGGATAACCAGTTGATCGAGCCCCTCGCCGACAAGAGGATGCCGCTTTATCTTTTTGGCGCGGGCCATGTGGGAAAGGCCATTGCAGAGCGCATGAGAAATCTGCCCTTTCGGGTCATCTGGGCCGACAGCAGAGAAACAGAATTTCCAAATGTCATGCCGGAAAATGTTGAAATTTGCCTCACAGCCTCCACGAGTGAAATTGTAGCCAGCGCGCCGCCAGGGGCCATTTTTCTGGTCATGACTTATAGCCACCAGATCGACTATGCCGTAACGGCGGCCATCTTGTCGCGCGGCGACGGGGCCTATTGCGGCTTGATTGGATCAAAGACCAAACGCGCGCGTTTTTTAAAACGTTTTTTGGCAGAAGAAGGCCTTAATCAAGACGCCTGTGATCAACTGACCTGCCCTATTGGTTTACTGTCGGTGAAGGGTAAAGAGCCTGAGATTATTGCCATCAGCGTCATTGCCCAACTGCTGGAGAAATTCGCCTAAACCGTAACCTGAAGAGGTTGCGGCAAATCCATGATATCGCAATTTTCCCCCAAATCCACATAATCCACCACAAGAAAATCACTTTGCCCCTGCAAGGCCAAACTATAATGGTGCCATGTTCCCGCGCGGTAATTCACGCCCTGATCCGGCTGGGCAATAAAAGCACGCAGGCCATCCATATTAAATTTTCCGGAATTATTCACAACCACCAAATATGGATTTGGGCCGAGCGGCATGAAAAACTGGCTTGATTTTGGATGCCGTTCCATTTGATGGATCGTCACCGGCATGTCACAATAATCCGACCGGAAAATATTCACCGATAGCCTGCCGCCGTCCTGAGAGGCAACATCAGCCAGATCATGAAAACGGGTCGTATGACCGGCATTAATCTGTTTTTTTATTTGGGCAGACGCCGCCGATACCACATCACCGAACGGGGCAAAATCGGCAGCGGTCAGAGGAATGGCGCGAAGTGTTTTCATGCTATTCCTCATCCTGACTTTTGAGCCATGAAGCAAGCTCAACCCGTTCAATATCACTCATACCCGTTTCATTACCCAATGGCATATCCTGCGTGACCATCACCCGATCCATAATTTGCGCGCGGTATTTAAGAATTTGATCTTTCCTGTCAAAAATCACCCCGTTTGGCGCTTCTTCAAAAAATTCATGACTTGGCTTCGCCCCATGGCAATTGGTGCAATGGGCCCTCATAATGCTTTCCATTTGGGCGTAAGTTACCGTTTCAGCCCCCGCGCTCACTTGCAACCGGCCGGCATCCTTAAAATAGGCCGCAAGCACCATAATGCCGATGAACCCAACCACAGAAAATACCGCAAGGCTATATCTGGTGCGGCCTTGGTGCTTTAAGTTAAAGAAATGACGGATCAGCCAGCCAAGCGCCCCCAAAAGGCTTAAGATCAACCAGCCGTTTGGATTGGCAAAAGTCTGCGGATAATGATTGCTGATCATAAGAAATAAAACCGGCAAGGTCATGTAATTATTATGCAAGGAGCGTTGTTTGGCCTCCTGTCCCAATTTGGGATTCGGCTTTTTTCCTGCAACAAGGTCAGCAACGGTTTTCTTCTGGTTCGGGATAATCACCATAAAGACATTGGCCGCCATGACCGTGCCAATCATGGCCCCCACATGGATATAGGCCCCCCGATCATTGAATATCTGCGCCAAAGCCCAGGCGGACAAGGTAAGCAGGGCGAACCAGACAAACCCAAAAGCTGTATTTTTTTGACCAAGGGAAGACCGGCACAGAAGATCATAACATATCCAGCCAGCGGCAATGAATAAAAGCCCGATAGCCACAGCCATGGCCGGCGACATGTCATATTTTGCCTTATCCACAAGGAAAACAGACGCGCCGTAATAATACATCAGAGCCAGCAGCAAAAACCCGCTGATCCAGGTAAAATAGGCTTCCCATTTGAACCAATGTAATTCACCGGGCATTTCTGCCGGCGCGACGCTGTATTTCTGTTTATGATAAAAGCCGCCGCCATGCACAGACCATACCTCCCCGGATACGCCTTTTTCACTATCGGCAGATATCTTTGGCTTGCGTAAGTGATTATCCAGCCAGATAAAATAAAAAGATGACCCAATCCACGCGATCCCTGCGGTAAGGTGAAGCCAGCGCAGGGCCATACTCAGCCAACTTGTAATGTCTAATTCCATGGTTAGTCCTCAATTTTCTTTTTTCTTATACCGCCGATAGACCGGGTTATTTCATCTGCCATACGGCGAACATCCTGTCCGATACGGGCGATATCTTTCTGCATCAAGCGAACCGTTGGGCCAGATATGGAAATTGCCGCTATCGCCTCGTTATATTCATCATATATGGCGGCGGCAATGCACCGCATGCCCAAACTTTGCTCTTGTTCATCAATGGCGTAGCCTGTTTTGCGGACCTCGCCTAATTCCCTCATCAGCCCGTCAACCGTCACATGGGTTTTTTCTGTTAAAGCCGCCAAACTCCTATCTCCAAGAATTTCAAAAATTTCATCGTCCGGCAGGGCTGATAAAAGAACCTTGCCAACAGCCGAGGCATGAAGCGGGCCGCGCGTTCCTATGGGCACCGCGATACGCATCACTTCAGCACATTCCACCTGCGCAATGAAAACGACATTCGTCCGGTCCAATATGGCCATATTGACTGTTTCACCCAGCTCCGCGACCAGTTTTTTCATGAAGGGCCGTGCCTGCAAGGCAAAGTCACGCTTGCGCAGATAGGCATTACCCACATTGAAGGCCTTCAGGCCCACAGACCACCCGCCGGTATTTTGATCACATTCCACATAGCCCATTTGTCGCATGGCATTCAAAAGCCTGTGTACGGTTGACGGGGCTAGCCCCATGCGGTTCGCGAGCTGACTAAGGCCGAAACCAGTATCAGATTCTGCGACAGCTTCTAAAAGGGCAAAGGCGCGGGACAGGGATTGCACCTGACCTTTTACCGCTGACTTTATGATATTATCGCTCATTTATTCGCCTTGGCCTCACGCCGCCGTGCATGTAAAATGGGTTCCGTATAACCATTCGGCTGCTGTCGCCCTTTTAAAATAAGGTCGCAGGCCGCCCGAAAGGCCACACCGTTAAAATCAGGGGCCATCGGGCGGTAATCTGGATCATCGGCATTTTGCGCATCAACCAAGGCCGCCATATGTTTCAGGGTTTCCATGATATCCTCTTTCGTACAAATACCGTGATGGAGCCAATTGGCCATATGCTGGCTGGAAATGCGTAATGTGGCCCGGTCTTCCATCAGGCCCACATCATTGATATCCGGCACTTTGGAACAGCCAACGCCCTGATCTATCCAGCGCACCACATAACCGAGCAGCCCCTGGGCATTATTATCAAGCTCGTTTTTGATATCTTCTGCCGCAACAGGCAAATCATGAAGCACGGGAATAGTGAGCAGGTCATCCAAAGAAGCCGGCGCGCGAGATATGAGTTCTTCTTGAATTTTTGACACATCATTCTCGTGATAATGAATAGCATGTAACGTCGCGGCCGTCGGGGACGGCACCCAAGCGCAGCTCGCGCCCGCCAAAAGCTGCGCCCCCTTTGTATCCAGCATCTGGCGCATTTCGGAGGGCATGGCCCACATGCCTTTGCCAATTTGCGCCTTGCCGTGCATTCCGGCCGCAAGGCCCGTATCCACGTTCCAGCGCTCATACGCCTCAATCCATATTTCATTCTTCATGGCATTCTTGCGCACCATGGGCCCTGCCTCCATATCCGTGTGAATTTCATCACCGGTACGGTCAAGGAACCCTGTATTTATAAAGAATATTCTGTCCTTAACGGCCCGAATAGTTTCTTTAAGATTTAACGTCGTGCGGCGTTCTTCGTCCATGACGCCAATTTTTATGGTATGGCGGGGCAGTTTTAAAATATCCTCCACCCGATTAAAAATATCATTGGTAAAGGCGGCCTCATCGGGGCCGTGCATTTTCGGTTTGACGATATAAATACTGCCCGCCCTACTATTACCATATGAGCCTTTGCCCTTCAGATCATGGAGGGCGGCCAGACTTGTGATCAACGCATCTAAAATTCCTTCTGGAATTTCCGCGCCGCCGCCGTCCAGAACCGTGTCTGTGGTCATCAGATGTCCCACATTGCGCACCAGCATCAGGCTGCGGCCGGAAAGGCTGAATTCTTTCCCTGTTTTATCTGTGTAAATACGGTCTGGATTCAGGCTGCGCTTGACCTGCTTATTTTCCTTGGTGAAATTGATGCTCAAGTCACCCTTCATCAATCCCAGCCAATTGCGGTAGACATTGACTTTATCCTCGGCATCCACGGCCGCCACCGAATCCTCGCAATCCATGATGGCCGTCAGCGCTGATTCCAATATCACATCACAAACGCCCGATGGATTACCGGCC
>JALSHF010000077.1 GCA_026982375.1 Emcibacter sp.
ATTGAGCGATAGGCCGGTTATTTAAAAACGCCTTATTTTCGGGCTGGATGCCGATTTCAGTAATAATTCCGTGACCGCCCAGACCATGGCATCAAGCCTGTCCGGGCTTTTGCCGTCGCTTAAGCCGCTGCTGGTTAAAGAGCACATCTGGTCTTCCAGTTCTGCGAAGAAACCATGATGCTTCACTCTTTCCTGTTCATATAAGGCCGCGACGGGTTCTGCTCTTAAGACCTTCCCCCGGCTGGCCCGTACCGCGCGGTAGCTCACATCCGAATCAATCTGGCGCAGCAGACTTTCCACCAGTTCGCCGCCATTATTCACCTCGGCGACCATGCGGTCGGCCTCATATTTATGATAAGCCGCCAAGGCAGCCTTTGCCCAGCCAAGGGGGCTTAAGCCCTGAACCGAGCAATCTGCCAGAATATAAGCCTGATTATTATTGTCCCGGCCCGCCACAATGATGCCGCAGGTATCGGCATTCTTGCCGCTGGTCACGGGCGGATCCACGGCCACCACAATACGGCTCAGAGGCGGCACGTCCCTTACCCTGATATTTTCCAGCAGATCCCGGTTCCACAAGGCCCCGGGCACATCACTCAGGATCTCGCCATATATCTCTTGCCGGCCAATGCGCGTGCCTTCATACTGTCCGACCACCTGCTCAAAGAAACTCTGCGGCAGATTTGACCGGTTATCATAGGTGGAGCCACGCACCACTTGCGTTGTCTCATCCTCCACCAAGCGCCGCAGCAGGGGAATATTGCGCGGCGTTGTCGTGGCCAGAACTCTGGGGGCCTTACCAAGCCGAAGCCCCAGCAGCAGATTTGACCAGCTATCTTCTAGGTAACGCCATTTTGCCAATTCATCCGCCCAGGCCACATGATGCTGCGGCCCGCGCAGTTGATCGGGCGATTCCGCAGAATATAGAAAAGCCTGTATGCCATTGGGCCAGACCAGTTTTTTATTACTGCTTTCAAAAGTCGGCATGAAATCCTTGGGGGTGACCGCCAGCAATCCGCTCTCGCCCTCAATCATCGTCAGGCGGCCATCCAGAAAAGTATCCGCCACCAGCGCAATCCTCTCCGGCGCGCCTTTGGGGGCCTTTGAGGGGCTATCGCCTTCGGTCAGTCCCCTTATCCATTCAACGGCGGTTCGGGTTTTACCAAATCCCCTTCCCGCCAATATCAACCAGCAGAACCAGTGCCCTTCGGGCGGCAATTGATTTTTTCTTGCCCAGAAATGCCAATCATAATTTAAGGCATCACATTCATCTTCGGTTAAATCCGCCAGAATTTCATGCCTGCGCTCCTGACTTAAAGAAGACACCCATTCCGCAGGGGCGCGGCTATCCTTGCTATCAGGCACCGTCAATGGGTTTAGCCGCCATCTGATCCAGTTTTTTCATTAATCGTGTGCGCGGGGAATGACCCTTGTTTTTTTCAACAGAGGCCCCGCGTTTTTTCCCGTCGCCGAATATCTCTGGCCGGTGCGCCTTCAGTAGAAAGATGGCGATTTTCTCATCCACCAATCGGCCCTCTTCTGTGTCATTTGCTTCTTTCACATCTTTACCCATTGCCTTGTCCCATAAATATGCTTCCAGATAATCCAGAGCCTGCTCCATGGCATTCTGCCATTTCTCGCGAAAATCAGGCCGAAGATTTCGTTGCCGGTAAACCAGCGAACGATCCAGACCCGCCTTTGTCGTGGCCTTTGTCACATTGCCGGTTTGTTGTAATACCTCAAGAAAGAGCGCTTCTTTTTTGTTGCTCCACCGCTTACTGCTGTTCATTTGCGCCATACAGACCTTCTAGACATAAAAAAACCGCCCTCACAAGAAGGCGGTATGACCTTAGGGCGAAGGCCCTATCACTATTATAATCACAATGTTATTTTGAAAATTGATCGGTCATTGCCCCTCTCCCATGCTGTTTTGAGAGCCAATTTCTGACCATGAAATAAAGACTACACTAGTTACCCCGCTTTGTCAAGGATACTTTCCTATTAATAGGCAATAATTGTTTTTAATTTGATTAAATCTTAGTATAAAATAGGTTAAATAAATAATATTTGCCTATTTTTAACTATTGTCCTATAATGATGGCGGATGAAGACTTAAGCCCTCTTTATCCACGATTTACATGTCATGACAGATATGTATGGTTGTCCTTTTATGCGATTTAAGGGCGGCCTTTGATCGAAACCCTCCTTGCGACTTGGCGTCCCTTCATTTTTATGAAGGGCGCCATTTTTTTACCCATAATTTTCTCTCTGGATTTCATTTTTTCCTTGAAAGCTGCCCGCAGGCCCTATAGTCAAAGAAAATAGATTTAATGAAGGGATACATCATGGCGAACTATAAAGTCACCTTAAAAGCCGACCTCAAACGCGGTTCTTTCTACTGGGTTGCAAATGTTAATGCCGATAATGAAGAAGAGGCCGAGGTCGCGGCAGAACATCTTTTCATGGCAGAAATAGAAAATGCCGCAGACTGGAATTTTTCCGACAGCAATATTGAGCCTGCCTGACCAAAACCATATGACCGCTTTGGCTATTCTTTGTCCGGTGACCAGCCTGTGGCCCATTGGGAAGCCGGGACAATTTCAGGCGGCACGCCATTGGCGTGGAACCATGAATCCACCACATAATGCCCCGGCCCTTTTATGGTTTTGTCTTTATCAATCTCATGAATGGTGGCGGTATTATGGGGCCAGCGGTCAATGAAATACCCCCGCCGCAGGGGCTGTCCCAAACTATGGAATTTAATCAGTCCGGCTTTGCGCATTAAAAAAAGATATGTGCTGCTGTTATAGGCTTCATCAATACAGTCCATTTGGTCGCGGGTCGAAAAATTGATGATTTGCGCCCCGGCCTTATCATTGGCCGTATCCGTTTTAGGGCCTATGATTCTTTCAAACAAACCGATGGCTTTTTTGATAAGCTCTCTTTCCTGCGCGGCATTTTCGGCGGGATCGTCAAATATGCGGATAATTTTCTGCCATTCCTGTTCATTTATGCCTGTCCTTATGTAATATCGGCAGCCATAACCTTTGCAAACCCCGAAATCCTCCTTGACGATGGGAATATCCTTATAGTCATTTATAAGATTCAGTGATGCGCTGCTGCCGCAGGCGGCCGTCACCATGGCCAGAAATATGATCAAAGCGGTTCTTATCATTTCTGTTGTTCCAAATCTTGCGTAGTCTTCATATAATGCCCGGCCACTCTTTCCTGCCACGGCACCTTATGATCCTTTGTATGAAACCCCACATGGCCGCCGTCATCTGTGATCAAAAGACTAATCGCGCCATCTTCTGGCCATTCTCTGCTCTGATAGTCTTCCACGGGTATCCATGGATCATTTTGCGCGTGAATAAGCAGAGTTGGCACTGTGATCCGGTCAATAAATTTTTGCGCCGAATGCAGATTATAATATTCTTCCGCCCCGGACATCCCGTGGGCCGGGGCCGTGAACTGGTCATCAAATTCAAGTAATGACTTGGCATTTTTGGCTTTATTCAACAAAGTTTTTTCATGATGATCCGCCATTTGTCCGGCGTATTTTTTCATGCCCAGCAAAAGATAATTGTGATACAGCTTATTTCGCCTTTCCATGAGACGCCGCTGCACAGCCTCTAGATTAAGCGGGGCGCTAACGCCAATCGCCGCCTTAACCGGCGCATCCGCCGCCCTCTCCCCCAGATATTTCAGCATCATATTACCGCCAAGCGAAATGCCGTAAAGAACAATGCCTGCGCCATAATCCCGGCAGGTCACCTGATCCACCACATGGGCAAGATCTTCGCTCAGGCCGCCGTGATAAGGCCCAGCACTTGTTTCTGCCGATGGCCCAGCCCCCCGTAAATTAAGCCGCAACACCGGAAAGCCAAGCGAAGAAAAATAAGCCGCCGCCGATATAACATTGGGGGATGTTTCGTCACCGGCAAGCCCGTGAATAATGATAATCACCGGAAGAAGGCTGGATTTTTCAGAGGGATGGAGAGATGCCTTAAGGCTTTTCC
>JALSHF010000078.1 GCA_026982375.1 Emcibacter sp.
CCTTGCCTATAACCCCAATAGCGGCATGTTATATGGCGGTATAAATGGTGACTTCTTTTCCATCAGCACAGGTGATTTTACAACACTGACCCCACTTTCTGCACCAGGAGCTGATGTTGAAGGTCTCGCATACGGGGGCGGAAATATTATATACGGATTATCCGGCGCAGACCAAGGCGATCTATATTCCTATAACATACTTACAGATGTATGGACATTAATTGGAGATACCCTGATTGATTTCGACCAGGTAGGTTTGGCATATAATGCCACATTAGGGATCCTATATGCTGTCGGCAATCAAGATAGCTTTCTATATTCCATTAATACCACAACCGCACAGGCCACCATGGTTGGTGATACCGGCATTCAGAATGGCGGCGGTTTGGCTTATGTCGCTAGTGCTGTAAGCGTTCCTGAACCTGCGCCGATTGCCCTGCTTGGTTTAGGTCTGCTTGGTCTTGGAATGGCCAGAAGATTTCGTAAATAAAATTCATCATTATTAATTTTTAAAAGGCGGCCTGATGGTCGCCTTTTTTCATGCCTCCAATCAAACCACCGGCATATGTTCATGCAATCTTGCGCCGAGGCGGAGCGGTTCGATACGTTTTGCAAGACCGGTGGCATCATCTGTTTCCACAAACACGCCGCAGAGGGTGGCTGCGCCTATGGCGGGCGTAAAGCGGCCAGTGGAGATTTTGCGGGTAAAGCGTTGCAAGGGTTCGGCCTTATCCATACCAATCACTGAATTAAAATCGCCGCACATGCCGGCATCGGTCTGATAAGCCGTGCCGCCGTCCAGAATTTGCGCGTCTGCGGTTGGCACATGGCTGTGGGTGCCGACCACCAGAGACGCGCGGCCATCACAAAAATGTCCCATGGCCATTTTTTCCGAGGTCGCTTCGCCGTGAATATCCACCAGAATAAATTTGACCGCATGGCCAAGCGCGTGCTTTTTAAGCTCCGCGTCCACCGCCGCAAAAGGATCATCAAGCGCATTCATAAAGACCTGCCCCATCACATTGATCACCAGCATTCCCCGCCCCCGCGCATCCTGCACCATCACGCTGCCCCGTCCGGGCGTGCCGGCGGGATAATTGATGGGCCGGATCAGGCGGCCCTCACCGGCAATATGACTTTTGGTTTCCTTCTGATCCCAAACATGGTTGCCCGTACTGATGACATCGACGCCGGCGTCAAAAAGTTCATCACATATTTTGGCGGTTATGCCAAAACCGGCGGCGGCATTTTCGCCGTTGATCACCACGAAATCAAGCTTGAGACTTTCCCGAAGCTGCGGAATTTTCTGGGCGGCCAGCGCCCGCCCTGATCTGCCGACGATATCACCAAGATATAATATTCTCATGGTCTGTATACTTTCTTTTCCGTTACGATAATATCAAGGGGCTGATCCTTATCACCAACCGGAATATCATTTCTGAACTGTCCATCATAGGCCAATCCAATAGCGGTAAATTCATGGCCCGCGCCGCGGTAAAACTCAAGCGTCCGGTCATAAAATCCCCCGCCATACCCCAAACGGTTGCCCCGCGCATCAAAAGCCAAAAGCGGCACCAGAATAATATCCGGCTTGACATTGGGCAATTCAGCGCTGGGCTCGCGGGTGCCGTAAGGGCCATCATTCAAAGGCTCTTCCAGATCCCATTCTTTAAAGGACAGAGGCTTGTCCTTACCCGCCATAACCGGCAGCGCGCAGCGGCACTGGATAGCATTCAGGGCTTTCAATATAAAGAGGCAATCAACCTCGGTCTGAATCGGGTAAAAACCCGCGACCATATGCGGCTCATTTCTGCTGGCCTTGATGCCGCGCTGAACCTCGCCCGCGATTTCGGGCAACATAAGAATATTGGCGGCGATCTGCCGAACCACCCTATTATCATTCTGGTCATCAAACTTCTTGCGATGCGCTTTCATTTCTATGCGCAAAGCGGCTTTTTTCTGTATTAATTCAATCAATATTCAGTCACTATTTCGGGCCAGACATTCAAATTCATAAATTTGGGTCATTAAAGTAAAAGTGGCGGAACCATCACAGCCGTAATTTTAGTTACATCCTCCGGAACCTATAAATATAGGTGGGCACCGCGTAACCGGACCACGATCCGGCCAGAGGCAGCTCCCTTCGGAATGATTATCGCCCCGGGGAAAAACAAACCACTAACAGGACAGTATCCGCCATCTCTATATGTAAGGCTCTCTGCCTGTTTCAGCAATAGCAGATATGATTTTAATTTAAGGTTTATGGATTATGATAAAATCAAGTTCATCGCCCGACGGGCTTTCAAACAATGTTTCGCAAAAATCAAACATATCCCGGTTCACCTCCATGCTATAGCTCGCGCCCTTTTCAGCATTTCGTTTCAAAACCCGTTGCCAGCGCAGCTCCTGTTCCACATCCACGAAATGAAGGCAAATATCATAGCCTTTATCATGGGCGAGCTGATAGAATTTCTGCCGGTGCTTTCTTTGCAACAACCCAAGGTCAAGCACCGCCGCCACATTGAGTTCCATCAGCTGCACGACCTGTGACCAGATAAGGCTTTCCATGCGTTCAATGCGCGCCATCGCCCAGCCATAGTCAATTTCGCCTTTCAGATCAGGGGAAAAAAGGCCCGTCATCCATTGGTCTATGGAAAAATTCATGGCTGGCTCTATGCGGCATAATTTTGTGGCATATGTTGTTTTGCCGGCGCCAACAGCCCCGCAAATCAAATGAATTTTTGACATATAGCCCTCTTTTCGTAACGCCTGAAATTAAACCAAAAAAGCCGGCGGGAGTAATCCAGCCGGCTTTTGCAGAATTTTTTGAACTCAAATGACCTTAATAATTGTCATTAGGCTCTAAAATTTGACGTCCACGATATTTTCCTGTGCTCAGGTCGATATGGTGACGACGGCGCAATTCGCCGCTTTCATTGTCTTCTACATATGTGTCCACGCTCAAACTATCATGTGAACGACGGTTACCGCGCCGATGCGGTGATATTTTCCTTTTAGGAACAGCCATTTTATTATCCTAACTTAACTATATATCCGGATGCATACCCATTATATGGCACCATCTCTTTGACGCCATCTCTGGCCTTGAACAATGAAGTCCAAGGACTCTGAATCTCAAAAACAATGTCTTATCGTTAAATGGGCCCTTAATGTCAAGCACTTCTTTAGGGGCAGAAATACGAAAAAAACAAAAAACAGGAACAGAATGATATTCTCGGCTTGCATCCTGCTTAAAGACGGTTATATTGCCGCCTGAAATGAGTGATGAATTAAATGATGAATCGCTTAATTTTATGTCCGTATAATGGATACGGAGAGGTGGCCGAGTGGTTTAAGGCGCACGCTTGGAAAGCGTGTATGGCAGCGATGTTATCGAGGGTTCGAATCCCTTCCTCTCCTCCATTGACCAGCTCTTAACATCCGGCGGCAGAATCGATACCCCTATTTATCAAGAATATAAAAACCTTTTCGGGGATTGAAATAAATTTATCTCAAAGCGAAAAAATTTTAGGAAATTTCACTGGCTTCCTGTGGGAATTCAGTGATTTCCCCGGCCTGATTAACAAATATGGCCCGTTCCAGATCCGGATAATGCGGCCATAATGCCGAAACTTTATCAAAAGGCATCACATAAAAGGCTGTGGACAGCATATCTGCCGTTGTCGCGTCCTTTGCCACCACCGATACCGCGCCATGATGGTCCGCGCTACGGCCTGTTGCCGGATCAAGAAGATGGTGCAGCTTACTTTGTTCAGAAAAAGGACTGCCATATCCACCTGAAGTAGCAAGCGCCTGATGATCCAATGGTAGTTTAAGCAGAATATTGTGACCCGCAAGAGGTGAGGATATGCCCGCCGTCCAGGGCCGTCCGTCCCCATGTTGACCCATAGCAAAAGTTTCGCCCATATTAACCAGAATATTTGTCAGGCCTGCGCGTTTTAGAATTTTTACCACCCGGTCGGTTATATAGCCTTGTGCCACACCATTAAGGGAGACCCCCATGCCGGGTTTGCCAAATGATATGCGCCGCCCATCAAGGATTATTTTATCTGAGCCCACAACCTTCAAAGTCTCATCAAGCGCAGCTTGAGGCGGGCCGGCGGGATCAGGGGCCCGCTGTGAAAAATGACCGGCATATAGTTTCCATAACGGCTGTATGGTAATATCAAAGGCCCCGTCCGTCACCTGATAACAGGATAGGCAACGGGACATCAAATCCAGAAATTCCACGTCAGGATTATCCAGATAGCCCTGCATATTCAGGCGACTTATGGCGGAATCCTCACGGTAAAGGCTGAAGATATTTTCCAATCGGTTAATCTCGCTTTGGCATTGAGCGAAAAGATTTTTGGCCTGTGCGGGGTTATCGGTGCTAAGCGTGATCTGCGCCCTTGCTCCGAGGGCCGCACCTTGCCAACGAACCATCCGGGGCTTGCCATTTGCCATGCCACTGGCAGGGGCGCAGATGCCCATACCAACAGCCGCCGCACTGATTGAGATAAATCGTCTTCTGTTAATGGTCTGCATCATCATGCTCTCCCGTATCCCCAAGAATATACGTCGATGGAATATCATCATAAGTTACCAGTTGCCCGCCATATTCAAGAATAAATTGATCGGCCTTGGCGCGCTCGCGGAAAGGTATGGTTTCCTTGGCCCCCATGCCGCCGCGCTTACGGCTGCCTATGACATAAAAAGCTTCTTCCGCTTTGATCCAGATGCCATCATCTTCTGGCCTGTCCCAGCTTGTGGCCTGTCCCATATCATGAACATATATGGCCAGAATATTCTGTGCCTCCCCGGGCAGGATATTATAGGCCAGACCATCCCTCACAGAGGTGAACCAGAGGGCATGGGAAACGCCCTTTTCAAAGATCTGTATTTTTGGCCCCGGATGATCAATGACAATCATATTGCAATAGTTCCCGACGGCCTCACGGGTTAGCGGCAGAGGACCCGGGATATCAACCTTTTCCGAACAGGCCCCTAAAATAACGACCAACAAGCAAGTCAGGAACCTCATAATTGTCTCCGTTTAAATATGGCTATTGCCGCAACAAGCGGGGTGATAATCCAAAACAACATTATCAGAATCAGGCTTATGTCCGAAACCCGGTGCTCTGAACTCAAGCCCGCCATGCCGGACAAGAGGGCCGTATCACTGCTGGAGGTCAGGTTAAACATGCGGTAACTATCGGTGGGGTTGATCAACATCAGCCATTTCACCAGCTCGCCATTAATTCCACCATCACTTCCAGCGGCCAACAAAGCCAGGAGGCCCATATCATACAACAGCACAAATAACAGCCATATACCGATGGCGGCAGCGGCGGCGGTTGTGCTTTCTTTGACCGTTACGCTGATCGTATAACCAATGCTTAAGAATACGGCCCCAAGCAGGACAGATGACAGTAAAAGCCGCAGGAAACTTTCCCATTCCTGATCTGCAAAACCATTCTCTCCCGCAAAAGAAATGGTCAGCCCCGCAATCCCGTAACCGATCACAATGGCGATGGACAGTAAAAAAAGATGACTTATAAATTTACCCAAAATCACCTCTGTCCGGCTTACCGGATAGGTTAACAACAGGGTCAATGTACCTCTTTCCGCTTCGCCGACTACGCTGTCATAAGCAAGCAGCAGAGCGATTAATGGGATGAAAAATATACTCAAAGACGACAGGCTAACCACCGTTACTGCCAGGGGGCTGATGCTTGTCGTACCCGTAGGAGTGCTGCCTAACAGACTTAAGGTCAGGGCAAGAAGCGTCATCACCAGCGTCACCATAACCACCCAGCGGTTTCGGTAGCCGTCACGGCTTTCCTTGATTACAAGGGTCCAGATTCTATTCATCTTGCGGCGCCTTCTTTCGGGCAAGCTCAAGAAATATCTCCTCAAGACTTGGGTCATTCACTTCAATATCAGAAAGGGAGATATTCAAACCCATCAATTCCCTGAGAAAGGAAATTTTTTCATTCGCAGGACAGGAAATCCGCGCCGCGCCATTAACAAAAAACTTACCCTCAAAATGCCGTGACAAAATTTTCATGGTATCATTCGGGGCATGAATTATAATTTCTGAAGAAATATTTACTTCGCGGCGTAATTTCGCAATAGATCCCAAAGCCGCGATCTTTCCCCGGTTCAATATAGCCACTCGGTCAATACGCTCATCCAGTTCGGTCAGGGCATGGGATGAGATCAATATGGTCGCCCCGTTGCGCTTCATATCATTGATGATACTATAAACATTCTGGCGGGAAGCCGGATCAAGTCCCGATGTGGGTTCATCCAATATCAAAAGCTCAGGAGAGCCTATCAGGGCCTGAGCCAGGCCTAATCTTTGGCGCATGCCTTTGGAATAGGTGGAAATACGATTATTCATTGCCTCATAAAGATCTACACGATGAAATAAACCATCTAAATCCTTCAATGATGCCCCCTTGAGGCGAGCATAAAACTCCAGCATTTCCCGGCCTGTCAAATTATTTTGAAATAACACCTGCTCCGGCAAAAAACCAATCTTTTTTCTGATCCCGTTAAAGGGCGCTGACATTGGATCATAGCCCATAACCACCGCCCGGCCTGACGTGGGTCTGATCAAGCCAAGAACCATCTTGATCAGCGTGCTTTTCCCGGCCCCGTTATGACCCACGAGGGCAAGACAGTCACCCGGCGCTATGGCAAGGTCGATGGCAGCCAGCGCTTCGGTTTTGCCATAAAATTTTGAGAGTGATGTCAACTCTATGCTATTCATTAATCAAATCTCATTTTTTGCGGTATTTTCATCAGTGGCGCACTATCAACCACGCCGCCAGGGTGCAAGGCGGGAAAGGCAGACTGCGCCCATTTTAGCAATAAAACCGCGGGACTGTTCATTAATAGCTTTGCCGATGGGTACCGCCATAAAATCTGGTCCGTCATATCGTTTGGCCGATAAATGTTATCGGCAATACCATCACCGTCCATGTCAAAAGCTGTGTTATCACTCCAATAGTTGCCCCGGCCCTCTACAGACCATTCAAGCCAGCGCGTACCTACATATTTGACCTGCATTCTGTTGCCTACAAAAGCATTGCCGGAAATATCATTTTTTTCTGATCCGGCGGTAAATTCTACACCAACATCACAGCCCGCCAATAGATTATCACGAATTATATTCCGGTTGGAGTTATAAATAAAAATACATTTTTTCGGCCCGCCGGTAACGTGATTGTCCAATACTTTCACCCGGTTGGCATAGTTGAATAATATGCCCCGCTTCCGGTCATTTATGGATCGATTGCCGGTTATTTCCACATGAGTCGAGAACATGATGGCAAAACCAATGTCATTACCGGTGGAAATATTATTTATCACCTTGCTTTTGTTGGTGTACATATAATGAACCGCAAAACGCACATCATGGATATTATTATTTCGGAAAATATTTTCCTTGCTGGTATTGACAAAAATACCGTCTCGGCCAAATTGAATATCGTTGCCTTCAACGATCGCGCCGGGCGCATTCCATACCTGAACCCCGTTGCCACGTTCATTAACCCGCATATCCTGACGACCCCGAATGATGTTATTACGCACAATAGCGTCCTTTGCGCCCCAGATATAAACCCCGATCAGATTATCCGTTATCATATTGTCTTCAACAATGGCGCCGGTCGCTTCCCTGGATAAAAATATACCTGAATCCTGTGTTGCCAGCAGAAGTCCCGATCCCGTGACCGTCAATCCTGATAACCTGACACCGGAAGATTTTACCGTGATTACATTGCCCTGCCCCCGGCCTTTGATAACCACCCCGCGCCCACCAATTATTTCTACTGGTTTCAGGATCAAAAGCGGCCCGGCATAGGTTCCCGCAGATAAAAAAATCCTGTCCCCGTAATCTGCTCCATCAACAGCAGACTGAAGATTTTCTGTAATCTGGATATCCTTTGCGATCGCCTCAAGACAATTGAACAGAAAAAGTGATGTGGCGAGGATAATCCCCGCCACACCCTTAAATTTATGACTATGTCCAAACCACATTCAGTCAGGCCTTATTTTGGCTCAACCAGCATCCGGCCGCGCATCTCCATATGAAGCGCATGACAGAACCACTGACAATAGAACCAATGAACCCCCGGATCATCTGCCATGAAGGTCACACTGGCACTACCCAATGGGGGCACTTCCATGGCCACGCCGTAATTGGACAGGCAGAAACCATGGGTAAGATCATCCACATCATCAATATTGGTGACAATGACGGTGACCTCATCCCCCTGTTTGACAGTGAATTTCTCCATGGAGAAGGTCGGAGCCAGTGAATACATATAAACCCGAACTTTATTGCCATCACGGATAATGCCGTCAGCTTCGTCAAGACTTTCAAAGCCATCTTTTATGGCCTGCGCTGTCAGATCAGCAAATAAAGGATCATCATGGCCATAAGAATTTTTCGGGTTAACCAGTGAACGATGCACGATTATACAGTCATGGGGTTCAGCAAAAGTTGGACCGTCATGTACCACCTTCATCTTGTCCCCTGAAATATCGATCAGCTGCTCGCTTTCCGGTTTCAATGGCCCCACATTGATATAGCGGTCCTTGGAGAATTTATTCAGAGATATCAGCCATTCACCGTCTGCGTCCTTGGTTTCACCCATTGATGTATGGTTATGACCGGGCTGATATTGAACATCAATCTTATCAAGTATTGGCTCAACATCCTTGCCCTGATATTTCTGTATGGCTTTATCAATACTCCATTTACATATCTGACTGTCCAGAAACAAAGTAGTATAGGCATTTCCCCTATTATCAAAGGCCGTATGAAGGGGCCCAAGACCCAGTTCAGGTTCGGCGACAATGGCATCGCGTGGCTTGATTTTGTCTTTAAAGAGATCCGGTATCCGGCTCATTTCGATCACAGAAACAGTCGGAGACAGTTTGCCATTGATCATCATATATTTACCGTCCGGTGTCGCATTCACACCATGAGGGCTGTTGGAGATGGGAATATAGCGGGTATACTTGGATCCCTTGCGGCCATCCAATACCGGCACATCACCATCATAAATCTTGAAATCTCCGGCTTTAACGCCCGCTTCAATGGCTTTGATATCAAAAATCACCGCCCAATCCTGTTCATTGGATGTCATCTCGGCAAGGGTGACGCCCTCTTCCGAATTATAGCAACTGGCGATGGCATATTTGCCCTGATAATCCGCATCCACATTATCAAGATTTCCATCCACAATCACCTGCCAGGCAACTGTCATTTCATCGGCATCAATGGCAGAGAATACCGCATGATATTTGCTGGGGTCATCCAGAACGGAACCGTCATTGGGCAGAGGCACCCGATGTTCACCATTGGCAAAAATATAGTCGGTGCGGGGGAATTTTTGCGGACGAAGTCCGTGAATAGACGCCGCATTGGGAATGGAAATAATCTTGTCCACTTTCATGATATCACAACGGATACGAGCCACCCGGGTATTGGCCTTGTCATTAATAAAGACATAGCGACCATCATAGCTACCGTCAGTGAAGGACATATGGGGGTGATGGGTATCACCATTCAGGGGGAAGCCACCTTTATCAGCCCAATATTTTTTTTCTTTAGGCAGCATATGTTCTGTCAGTATTTTAATGCTTTCGTTGGTCTGTCCCCAGCCCGTGGCGCTACAGCGGTTAAAGACTGGTATGCGCATCAGTTCACGCATGGACGGCAAACCCAATATGCGGACTTCACCGGACTGGCCACCGCTCCAGAATCCATAATAATCATCCAGATCACCGGGGGCCACTTCATTTTTACCCTTGGCATGGACTGTTTGTGGCATCAATGTACTGCCCACAGCCATCATACCGATTCCGGCAGCCAATGCTGATCCGCCAAGCACGGAGCGTCTGGAAAACTCAGTTTTTTTAGTTTCTTCAGTCATAGTTCTCTCCTATTTTTTTAAAGCTTGCCCTAAAACTCAGGTTTCAGGTCTTCTTTCATTATTTGATCCCATTGAATGAAGGCCGGATCCCATTCCTTTAACTTTGGTTCAGTCAAATATGACCGCTCCTAATTCTCTAATCTTCTATTTTGCGTGTCTGATTTAATTTACGCGACTTATGTAACCCTTCTTTCCTGACCTTGGTGAGCTTGTGAATCATCACCGGACAGATTTTTTCATCAAAATAAGTTTCCTGACAGCCCATGCAATGCAGGCACTCATTGGGATTAATATTGCCCTTGGGATCAATGGCCTGCACCATACAATCCTGCGCGCAGATATGGCAGGGATCGCCGCAGTTGCGATATCGCTTGAGCCAGTTGAACATGGCCAGCTTGCCCGGAATAGCCAGAGCCGCCCCAAGCGGGCAAAGATAGCGGCAGTAAAAACGCTCGATAAAAAGCCCGGCTCCGATTAAAACCACAACAAATAACAGGTAAGGCCAACTGCGCATGAATTTCAGAATAATAGCTGTTTTAAAAGGCTCCACCTCTGCCAGATGTTCCGCCATGCTCAGGGAATATACGGAGATCCCCAACAGTGCGAGGAAGATCATATATTTCAATGGCCAGAGCCGCTCATGCAGCCACCAGGGTACGGTGATCTGAGGCACCTTGAAATATCTGGCTATTTTATTGGTCAGTTCCTGCAAGGCGCCAAATGGACAAAGCCAACCACAGAAAGCACCACGCCCCCAGAAAAGTAACGAGGCCGCCACAGAACACCATAAAATGAAGATCATCGGTTCCATGAGGAAAAATTCCCACCGGAAACCGGACAAAAGCGCGTTCACAAAGACCAATATATTAACCACAGATAATTGTGCCTGCGCATAAAACCCGATATAAAACAATGTGAATATGAGAAACCCGAGCCTCACTCTATCGGTAAGGGCGCGGTATTTCACCAGTTGGTTCTGGGCAAAGAATAAAGCCGTAAGCAGGGATATCGCCAGCAACAAAATGGTAATATCCACTATTTTTGCCTGCCACATCCGCTTCCATAAAGCGTTAACCGCCTGCGCTTCTTCGGCCTCTGCGCTGATGTGTACGGCAGGTTTCTCGACCTTCACATATTGATCTGGAAGCTGATAACTTAACTCAAAAGAGATGAACACCTTCTCCAAAGCACCAATGGCCCGCTGTACCAGCAATTGCAGTTGCCAGCCATCCGCCGGATTAAAGATGGCACCAGGCGGGGTATAGAACAAAGCCACTTCTTTGAAATCAGGGGCGCCCGGGGCCAGAACCTCACCAAGATTTTTATAACCGTGGTCATTAAAGCGGAATCCTTCTTCCCCCTGCACCACCTGTATTCGATCAAAAATACCCCCACGCACATAACCCGATCCCCGAAAGGAATAATGCCCCTTTCCCATGACAATGAAAGCCTCTTGGCCTTCTATGATCCGTTTTTGATAATTGCGATACTCCCATTTCCCGAGCAGACTTCTGGCAATGGTTGGCACCGCAAGAGAGGCCACATATAAATCAATGAATATATCATCATCCGCCCCATCTTCCGGTCGGGCGATCGCCCGCGGGTTTCCTTGTTTGATAAAGGCCTGATTTACCATCCCGTTTGACAGACGCAAACGGCGAACCGAGCCATCCCCCAGAAGACTTTGCCAGTCCAATTCCTGAAGCTCGCCGGGGATCACCGTTTTGACGGCCTTGGCCGTTTGATTTTCTCTGCTTAATCCGCCAAGACCCAAAAGTCGCGCTGCCCGTACCGACGCCCGCTTAATGGTGTCATCAATAACCATTATCGTCACCGTTGCGCCTGATACAATATCCACGGGCGGCGGCTCACCGCCCTTTTCTCTGGCAAGTTTCAATATGTTGATAGCCTGATAACCATCAATAAAATCAACAATTTTCTGCTCCGGGATACCCGCAAGGATAATGGGTTCAGAATGATCAACCAGACGGGCTCCTGAAATTCGCCCATCCCCATCCATACCAATCAAAACCATGATCGGTTTTCCCGAATAGCCAATGGCGCCAACAAAATCCGTATTTAAAAAGACATGGCCGATAACCTCGCCATCTTTCAAGACAGGTGAAATCTGACCGTCCTCAATCAGATCACCATAACCATCCGCAAGGGGAAAAATATTTTTT
This sequence comes from Emcibacter sp., assembly GCA_026982375.1. GTDB lineage: Bacteria > Pseudomonadota > Alphaproteobacteria > Sphingomonadales > Emcibacteraceae > Paremcibacter. Next base: position 12,137 of record JALSHF010000078.1, read on the forward strand.
GCCGGCACCTTGGATAAATATTTTTCAAGGTCGCCTGATGCTGCATATGCTGAACTACATAATGTAAACATAAGCATGAATAATGCTTTTATAATAAAAGCCATAAAGGTGGTTACGTTAGACAGCATGCCAGCTAGAGTACTCCAATATTTCACTCACTTAAAGATTAAAAAGGAATAGAATTTCTCTAACCAGGCTAAATTGATTTACGTCAATAAGATACATTTCATATAAATGTATAAAAAAATAAGTTGTTATCTTAACTTTGACATTACATGGAAGAGCTGACCCGCCTTGTTGGGCAGGCTTACAGTGATGATGCTATGGCTCAGATAATTCCTACGCGCCCTCTAGACATAAAAACTTTTGAAGTGTACTGATATAAGCGAAGGGAATGGGCATGGGCGAAGAAAAAATTGAAACTATTGGGGACATGCTGTCGCATTTCTCAAAGGCATGCCCTGATGCTGAAGCCGCCGTTCAGGGCGACATACGACTTTCCTATAGCCAGCTTGAAGCCGAAGTGGACATAGTATCCAAAGCTTTGATGGCTGCGGGGGTTGGGGTTGGAGATCGTGTTGGTATAATGGCCCCATCCGGGTTGGATTTTTACTTCACCTATTTGGCGACCGTAGCTATAGGCGGCATTTGGTTTGGATTAAATCCGCGCTATCAGGAGCCGGAATATAAATACCTCCTGCATGATACCCGGCCAAAAATACTATTCACCGTCTCGCCCTTTGAAGGCAGGGACTATGCAACAGTTTTGCAAAATGCCGGCCTGTCAGAAACGCAGTATTTTGTTTATGGCACACCGACAAAATCTGCCAGAAGTTACGAAAGTTTCCTTGAAAAATCCGGCAGCATTTCAGATGCACAATTATTGGCGCGGAAGAATCAGCTGCGCGCAGAAGATATTGCCGCCATTGTTTATACCTCTGGCTCCACAGGGGAGCCAAAAGGGGCGATGCTGTCCCACAGGGCCATCGTACAAAGCGCCGTCGCCAATGCCAAATGGATGGAGGGCGGCCCGCACAAGGCGCTATGTTGTTTGCCGATCAATCATGTCGCTTCGCTTAATAATCTCTGCATGAATGTTATGGCCGGTGGCGGCTGCATGGTTTTTCACGAGTCTTTCGATTTGTCCGCCATCATGGCAATAACCCAGAGCGAACAATTGACATATATGCTCACAAGCCCGACTTTGCTCATGATGCTGCTGGGTTATGATGGATTTAACCTGAAGGCTTTACAGTCCTTGCGCCTGATCGTTTTTGGCGGCGCGGTGACACCAGAAGATCTGATCAGGCAATATCAACCCATTGGCGCAAAGCTCAGCACCATATACGGCCTGTCCGAGACTTGCGGCATTATTTCCCATTCTGCGCTGGATGCAGACCTTGATATTATGGCCAATACCATCGGCACGCCCATTGAGGGGGCTGAATGGCGCATATGCACCGCAGACGGAAATATTGCGGCTGTTGATGAGGTCGGCGAGCTGCAAATCAAAGGCCCGCATATTTTATCCGGTTATTTTAACAAACCAGAAGCAAGTGCCGAAGCCATGACGGATGACGGCTTTTTCAAAACCGGCGATTTATGCAAATTACGGGACGACGGCAATGTGGAGTTTTCGGGGCGGCTCAAAGAAATGTTTAAATCCGGGGCCTATAATGTGTACCCGCTTGAGGTTGAGCAAGCCATAGAAAGTCATGAGCAGGTCGCTATGGCGGTTGTCATCGGCATAGCGGATGACCTTTATCAGGAAGTGGGCTTTGCATTTATCAAACCCAAACCCGGCCAGAATATATCCATTGCGGATCTAAAAGATTTTTTGCGGACACAGATCGCCAATTATAAAATACCAAAACAGTTCAGGCTCGTAGATAATTTCCCGACCTTGCCCAATACAAAGGTCGATAAAAAGGCCCTTAAAAAAATTCTGGAAAAGAGCAATGGGTAACTCAAACACCGATGAAGTTACGCTCAAGCATGATGGTGACATAGGCTTCGTTTGCTTCAATCGCCCTGAGCGCAATAACACGCTTAAACTTTCAACGCTCCAGACATTGGGAGAAATTGTTGGCGGTTTCACGGACGACATTGAAACCAAAGTGGTGATTTTTCACGCAAAAGGCAAGAATTTCAGCTTTGGCGCGGATATTCACGACATCCAAAAACAAGCCGCCAAACGCCCGCCATTAATCTTGCGCAGACGCCAAATGGCCTTAGGGGCAGAGCTTCTGAAATCCATACAAAATATTCCCCAAGTCACAATATGCGCTGTGCAGGGCACGGCTGTTGGTGGGGCCGTTGCCATTGCCAGCGCTTGTGATTTCCGTATTGCCAGCATGGATTCTAAAATCTCTTATGGTGAGGTCAAACTCGGCATGCCCCTGATGTGGCAAGCGTTGCCTTTATGTGTCCAATTGGTCGGCGCAGCGCGAGCGAAGAAAATGATCATGTCAGGCCGGGCGGAAAAGGCAGAAACCCTGTTGCACTGGGGTTTTATCGATGAAATATCTGCCCCGGATAATTTGCTGGATAATGCGGTCGAAATGGCCCGAACCTATACATCATTACCGCCAGCGGCGGTTCAGGCCATCAAGAAAAGCATCAATGCCTATAGTGGGGCATTAGACCATGCCATCATGCATATGGATACGGATCAGTTCCTATTGTTGCAAAACAGCGAAGATGCCAAGGAAGCTTTCATGGCCATAACAGAAAAACGGCCCGGAAATTTTACCGGAAACTAGCGGCCCAGATTATTCCCATTCAGGTTATTCCCATTCGATGGTGCCGGGGGGTTTTGAGGTGACGTCATAGACGATACGGTTAATGCCGCGAACTTCGTTGATAATGCGGGTAGATACCCGGCCTAAGAATTCATGATCAAAAGGATAGTAATCCGCCGTCATTCCGTCGGTTGAGGTCACCGCCCGCAGCGCGCAAACATAATCATAGGTTCTGGCATCCCCCATAACGCCCACGCTGCGCACCGGCAGCAGAACCGCAAAAGCCTGCCAGATCACATCATACAGACCGGCATTTCTGATCTCCTGAAGGTAAATATCATCAGCTTTGCGCAGAATATCGCATTTTTCCGGCGTAATATCACCCGGAATACGAATGGCAAGACCGGGGCCGGGGAAAGGATGGCGCCGGATAAAGGCTTCCGGCAGGCCAAGCTCACGGCCCAGAATACGGACCTCATCCTTGAATAATTCCCGCAAAGGCTCCACAAGATCCATTTTCATACGCGCGGGCAATCCGCCCACATTATGGTGGGATTTGATGGTTACGCTTGGGCCGCCGGTGAAGGATACGGATTCAATCACATCTGGATAGAGTGTTCCTTGGGCCAAAAAGTCTGCGCCGCCAATATTTTTAGCCTCCGCGTCAAAAACATCAATAAACAGGCCGCCAATAATTTTGCGTTTCTTTTCAGGGTCGCTCACACCCTTGAGCTTGCCCAGAAACATATCCGCCACATCCTTATGAATGAGATTGATATTATAATGATCACGGAATAAATCCACGACCTGCTCGGCCTCATTCAGGCGCATCAGGCCATGATCAACAAAAACGCAGGTCAGCTGATCGCCAATGGCTTCATGGAGCAATACCGCCAAAACAGAAGAATCCACCCCGCCGGACAATCCGCAGATCACGCGGCCACTGCCCACTTGTTTGCGAATGGCGGCAATGGCCGTATCCTTAAAGGACGCCATGGTCCAATCGCCTTTGAGGCCAACCACTTTATGGACAAAATTGGCAATAATTTTCGCCCCGTCCGGTGTATGAACCACTTCCGGGTGGAATTGTACGGCGTAAAATTTACGGGCGTCATTCGCGATGGCCGCATAGGGGGCATTGCCGCTGGTAGCGGTCACGATAAAACCTTCCGGCAATTCAATGACTTTATCACCGTGGCTCATCCAGACCTGATGACTTGTTCCCTTGGGCCAAACGCCTTCAAACAGGCTGCAGTCTTCTTGAATATCAATGAACGCGCGGCCAAATTCTTTTTCTTCAGAGGTGCCCACCTTGCCGCCAAGCTGCTCGCACATGACTTGCTCGCCGTAACATATGCCCAGAATTGGCACGCCCATGTTAAAAATATCTTCCGGTGCGCGAGGTGATTCTATGCCCGTTACCGAACTTGGCCCGCCGGAAAGAATAATGCCCGCTGGCTTGAAATCCTCTATGATTTCGGCGGCTTTGTTAAAGGGGACAATTTCGGAATATACCCCGCTTTCCCGTACGCGCCGGGCGATAAGCTGGGTCACTTGAGAGCCAAAATCAATGATAAGAATTTTATCCGTCATGCCTTTTTCTCCAAAATAGCCACAAAGAAGCCATCCGTGCCGTGGGACCTCGGCGATAGCGCCAGGCATTCCGGAATTGATGATAATGTTTTTAATTCCCTATGCCTATGACTGGCCCTGCGGCTGCCGCCATATAAGCTGCGGTATGATATGAGCGTTGCCCCCTCATGCGCATTTAAAAAATCAGTTATCTGCTGTTCATTTTCATCATGGAATAAAGAGCAGGTCATATAGATCATGCGCCCGCCCGCCTTAACAAAGCCCCAGCCCTCAGTTATTAAATTTTTCTGTATCCGGCAATATTTCTCGAGGGCTTCCGGGGTCAATCGCCATTTCAGTTCCGGATTCCGCCGCCAAACGCCGCTTCCACTGCAAGGGACGTCAAGAATCACCCGATCCATGCGTGCGATATGTTCCGACAGGATATTCTGGCGCTTGCCGCCAGCCGTATCCACATGACGGCCCTGCAATATTCTGGCATTTGCCCTTTTGGCGCGGGGCTTTAAATCTTTCAGGCGGCGTTCGTTGTTATCAAAGGCAAATATCTGACCTTTATTATCCATATAGGCCGCCGCCGCCAGTGTTTTCCCGCCCGCGCCTGCGCAAAGATCCATCACTTGTTGCCCCGGCTTGATGTCGGCAAGCTGGGTCGCCAATTGAGCGGCCTCATCCTGAATTTCAACCAGACCATCCTGATAAATTTTCCATTCAACTATCCGGGGGTTGCCCGATAAAATCAGCGCGGTTTCTGCCCATTCTCCAAGGCGATACTCAATGGCTTCGGCTTTAAGCAACGCTTCCACTTCATCAACACTCACTTTGCCAAGATTAACCCGCAAATCAAACGGCGCGCGGCCATTCAGGCTTTCCAGTTCGGCCTCAAAGTCATCGGGAAACCGTTCCTGAAGCCGGCTTTCAAGCCATAAGGGATAATTCAGTCGCTGGTGCGGCAATCTCTCATGCTTGATGTCAAGGAACTGCTGCTCTTCTTCGCTGAGGATCGCTGGCGCGTGGTTTTGGCCTGTAAAAATTTGCGCCAAATCCATTTCAGGTGCCCTATCTTTTTCAGAACGGAGGGATAACATGACCATTTTTCGAATATGACAGTCTGTTACCTCACTCAGGAATCCCCAGTCACGAATCACGAGATAAACCAGATTTGTCACAGCGCGGCGATCTTTCGATCCGGCATAACGGCGAGTCCGAAAATACTTCCGGATCAGGACATCCGCAGATGGCCCGTCTTCAGACAGGCTTGCCCTCACCTGATCAAGAATTTCTATAGCCGCCTGTATGCGGGCAGGTTCAATCATAATTTTACTCTTTAAGAAGAAGGATAATTGGGAGATTCCCGCGTGATCGCCACATCATGAACATGGCTTTCCCGAAGGCCTGACGCGGAGATTTTAACAAATTCGGCCCGCTTGTGAAATTCTGTAATGCTCGCGCTTCCCGTATAGCCCATAGAGGCCCGAACCCCGCCAACGAGCTGATGGATCATACTGGCGACCTCGCCCTTGAAAGGCACCTGCCCTTCGATACCTTCCGGCACCAGTTGCAGGCTATCCGTAATTTCCTCCTGAAAATAACGATCCGCAGACCCCCGGGCCATCGCCCCGAGCGACCCCATCCCCCGGTAGGCTTTATAGGATCGTCCCTTATAAAGAAAAACCTCCCCGGGGGCTTCTGCTGTTCCGGCCAATAATGAGCCAACCATAACCGCATTGGCCCCGCCCGCGATGGCCTTGGCAATATCGCCGGAAGTTTTCAATCCCCCGTCCGCGATAAGCGGCACACCGGCCTTATGCGCGACCTCCACCGCATCAATGATGGCGGTCAATTGCGGTACACCAACGCCCGCGATCACCCTTGTCGTGCAGATCGACCCCGGCCCAATACCGATTTTTACCGCATCGGCCCCCGCATCAATCAAGGCCCGGGTTCCGGATGCCGTGGCCACATTACCGCCAACAATCTGAACATTGCCATATTGTTTTTTAATTTTTTCAATGGCAAGAAGAACCCCTTTTGAATGACCATGAGCCGTATCCACCACCAGCATATCCACGCCGGCATTAATCAAGGCTTCCGCCCGGGCAAAACCATCTGCCCCGACAGAGGTCGCCGCGCCAACCCGAAGCCGCCCATCCATATCCTTGCTGGCATTTGGATGCCTACGGGCCTTTTCAATATCCTTAACCGTGATCAGGCCAATACATTTATAGGCATCATCCACAACAAGGATTTTCTCAATACGGTGCTTATGTAAAAGCAGTTTTGCCTCTTCCATTGTCACGCCCGGTTTAACCGTCACGAGCCCTTCACTGGTCATCAACTCTTTAACGGGCTGTTTCATGTTGGTCGCAAAGCGCACATCCCTGTTGGTGATGATACCCGCCAGTTTGCCGCTGTTTTTCTCTACCACGGGAATGCCGGATATTTTCTGTTCCAGCATCAAGGCCAGAGCATCCGAAAGCGTCTGATCCGGATGAATTATCAGAGGGTCTATCACCATGCCGGATTCAAATTTCTTTACCTTGCGGACTTCATCGGCCTGTTCAGCTATGGTGAAATTTTTATGGATGACACCAATGCCCCCCAACTGCGCCATGGCAATGGCCATCGGGGATTCAGTGACCGTATCCATGGCGGCTGAAATCAAGGGGATATTAAGCTGGATTTCCCGCGTAACATATGTATTCACAGCAACCTGGGCCGGCAGGATATTTGATTCCTGCGGCACCAACAAGACATCATCAAAGGTTAAGGCTTCACGGATATTCATTTCGACTCCTTTTAAAGGCAGGGCAAAAAAAAATATCCCGCTGCTGTCGTAAAAATACATCATCATCAGGAAAGTTTGTTGCAGATAGCAGTTATTGACAAAAAGGTCAAAAAGAAAGCGTTTAGTCTGATTCTTTTTCCAAATGCCGGGAGCTGACTTTAAATCCCTTGGCCACCAGATAAGTCTCTGCAGATCCCGATCGACTGGCCGGTGGTTTAAAATGGCGCACCGAGGTAAAGCATTTCCGAATCTGCGCCAGCATTTCCTGATCTGCGCCGCCCCTGAAAACCTTCGTCACAAAAACCCCGCCTTCGCCCAGTGTTTTCCGGGCAAAATCAAAGGCGATCTCGACCAGAGCCAGCGTGCGGATATGATCCGTCTGCTGATGCCCTGTGGTTGCTGCCGCCATATCGCTCATCACCAGATCAACGGGGCCACGGCAGAGATCAAGCAATGTTGCTTCGGCCTCGTCTGTGGCAAAATCCATTTCAAGGAATGTCGCCCCTTCAAGCGGGGCAATCTCCAGCAAGTCAATTCCCACAACACGCGCTTTCCTGCCGCATAATTTTAAAGCCACCTGAGTCCAGCTGCCGGGGGCCGCCCCAAGATCAACAATCACTCTTGATTTTTTTAAAAAGGAGAATTTTTCATCAAGCTCCAATAATTTATACGCCGAGCGCGCCCGGTAACCATCAAGGCGAGCGGCGTCAACATAGGGATCATTCAACTGTCTTTGCAGCCATCTGACAGAAGAAATTTTTCGGCCTCGCGAATTTTTTACCCGAAATTTTCCCCCTCTGGTCAATCCACTGGCGTTGGTTTTTCTTTCCTTGCCGGTGCCGGATAATTTTGGACGTTTGATCACTGGGCAGTCTTCTCCGTTTTATGGGGGCTGATATTATCTGCAGGCGCGTTATTATTGGATGAGCTATTATGTTTTTGACCCGCGCGATTTTTTTTATTTCTGGAGCGCTTTTTATTTCTGCTGCGCTGTTTTTCATTCTGCCTATTCTTCTGTAGGGGCCGATGACTTTCCATCATATCCAGAAGCATGCCTTCCCGAATACCCCTGTCCGCGACCCGAATTTCATCTATGGGCCATAAATCCATGATACTTTCCAATATGGCGCAGCCCGCAACCACAAGATCGGCCCGGTCGGCCCCAATGCCCTTCAAGGCCAATCGCTCATCATAATTTAATATGGATAATTTTTGGCATAACGCCCGAATATGAAATGAGCTTACCCTTGCGCCGTCCACCTGGTTTCTGTCATATGTTTCAAGCCCCAAATGCATAGCCGTTAATGTGGTGATCGTACCCGAAGTACCCAAAAGCTGAACTTGTCCCTGATCCGTATGAAGCTGCATGTCATTTTTTTTGACAAAGGCGGCGACAGAATCCAGAATGCTTTGTTTCATTTCCTTATATTTTCCGTCGGAAATCTTGTCATTGGTTCCATATTTTTCAGACAGATTAACAACGCCAAAGGGAATTGACGTCCAGTCGATAATTTCCGGCAAACCGTCCCTGCATAATTTTACCCAAATCAATTCCGTGCTGCCGCCGCCAATGTCAAAGACGATAGCGCGGGAATATTTTTTCTCAAGCAATGCTTTGCAGCCTAAGACTGCAAGCCTTGCCTCTTCCATTGGGTCAATAATGTGAAGTTTTATGCGAACCTCTTTTTCAACCCGTTCGATAAAGGCATCACAATTGCTGGCTTCCCGGCAGGCCTGGGTTGCCACATTTCGCATATGAGTGACGCCGCGCCGCTTTATTTTGCTCACGCAGATGTCAAGGGCCTCTATGGTTCGGTCAATAGCTTCCTTGGACAAAGCCCCGGTTTTACCCAGCCCTTCGCCAAGCCGGACAACCCGTGAGAAGCTGTCAAGAACCCTAAAGCCACTTGAGGTTTGCTGAGCCACGAGCAAACGGCAATTATTGGTGCCAAGATCAATGGCCCCATATATATTCGGGGCAACCGGGCGTCTCTTCTGGTTTTTACGATTTTTATTCTTACGGTTTTTCTTATTTTGACTGGCCTTAACATCAGAAGAACCCGCTGGCAGAACAGATGGCGTTTTTTGATGCCGACCATTTGCCTTTCCAGCCTGATTGTTATTTTCCGAGTTCATTACAGCCCATTTATGTTTAAAAAATACGATACCATCAGTAATTCAAGAGCCAATGATTTTTTATATTCAGTGAATTTTTATATCCTGTGACTTTTTATATAATGCTTGGGCCTCAAGTACCAACCAAAAAAATCAAAATATTTCTGGATATGCTCTGAAAAAAGACTATATAGGGCCTGTCATGGCTTACAGCCTCTGATCCGGAGTAGTTTAATGGTAGAACTATGGACTCTGACTCCATCGATAGTGGTTCGAATCCACTCTCCGGATCCAATTCTCTTTAGTAACAAAAACAGCATAAATTTTATAACTTTACCCCTTTGGCTTAACTTCAAATGATGTATAAGAGTTACCAAGTTTATTTTAAGGGAAAGATATAGGGAAAAATAATGACATCTACAGATAAAGCTGATGGCAAATCAGAAAAGGGCAATTTTTGGTTTAAAATACCTCTTTGGAAACGTATTTTAGGGGCGCTGATTTTGGGCGCTGTCGTTGGCAGCATTTGGGGAGAAGGCGCTGAAAATATTAAATGGATTGGTGACATCTTTATTCGCCTGATCCGGATGATTGTGGTGCCGCTGGTATTTGTCACGCTGGTCTCTGGCATTGTGGCCATGGGCGACCCAAAGAAACTGGGTTCCATTGGCGTTAAAACCATGGGGCTTTATGTTGGTACAACCGCCTTTGCCATTGTCATTGGCCTTGCCATTGCGACCGCCATTCAGCCGGGTACAGGCATTGATATGATGGGGGCCACGGCGCAGGCTCTCGCCCCTGTCATGCCGCTGGGGGAAAGATTGATGGGCATCATACCCCAAAATCCCGTAGCAGCCTTGGCAAATGGTGATATTCTGGCGGTGATATTTTTTGCGATTATCTTTGGTTCCGGCATTATGCTCGCGGGCAGCAAAGGCCAGCCGGTCGCCAAATTTATGGATAGCGCGACAGAAGTAATGCTGAAAATCATTCATATGATTATGGAGGTCGCCCCCTTTGGCGTCTTCGCCCTGATTGCCGCAACCACTGGCGCAAAGGGTATTTCTGCGCTGGCCGATGTCATACCGCTTGCCCTTACGCTTATTGTTGGCTTTGTCCTTCATATTGTGGTCACGCACGGCGGCATCATAAAATTCATGCTGAAATTACCGGCAACGCGGTTCTTCAAAGACATCATTGATGCCCAGCTTATTGCCTTTTCCACCTCTTCGAGCAGTGCAACAATGCCTGTCACCATGGCCGTTGCAGAGGAAAATCTGGGGATCAAGACACCTGTTGCCTCAAGCGTCATTCCCCTTGGCGCGACCATCAATATGGACGGCACCGGAATTTATGTGGGTGTTGTGGCTATTTTCACTGCCCAGTCTTTGGGTATTGACCTGAGCCTTGTCGATTATGGCCTGATCGCGCTTACCACGACGCTGGTTTCCATTGGTACCGCCGCTGTCCCGAGCGCAAGCCTCTTTCTGCTTGCCGCTGTCCTGGGCGTGATCGGCGTCAGCGCAGAGCAAACGGCGCTTGTGGTTGGTTTCCTTCTGCCCTTTGATCGGCCTCTTGACATGATGCGCACCGTGGTCAATGTGACCGGTGATCTGGCCGTGGCCACCGCCGTGGCAAAATCCGAAGGCGAGTTTGATGAAGAGATCTTTAAAGCTGATCCAAAAGTATAAAAAAGCCTCAGCCTGAAAAATATTTAAGAGACCGCATGTTTTATTTGATCGATAATTATGACAGTTTTACCTATAATCTCTATCATTATATGGGGGAAATTGGCGCGGACGTGCAAGTCTTTCGCAATGACGCCATAGAGGTCCGCGATATTTTAGCCAAATATGCGGCAGGCGAGATCGAAGGCGTGATCCTCTCCCCCGGCCCCTGCACGCCCGATGAAGCGGGCATCTGTCTTGATCTGATTAAACAGGCGGATGGCAGTCTGCCAATTTTTGGTGTCTGCCTCGGCCATCAGGCCATCGGACAGATTTACGGCGGCAAAGTGATCCGCGCGCCTTATCTTATGCATGGCAAGGTCAGTGACATCCACCATGAAGGCGGGGACGTTTTCAAGGCTTTAAACAGCCCGTTTCGCGCCACACGCTATCATTCCTTGATTGTGGAAAAAGGCAGCCTGCCAAATTGTCTTGAGATAACAGCGACAACGGATGACGGCTTGATTATGGGGCTGTCTCATAAGTCACACCCCGTTCATGGCGTGCAATTTCATCCGGAAAGCATC
>JALSHF010000079.1 GCA_026982375.1 Emcibacter sp.
TAAAGTCAATCAGGCCTGTTCCCAGAAATGTATCCCTTGGTTCGCGGACAAATCCTGGTACATTCAACCTGATTGACGGCGTTGAAATCGTTGTTGCATTGCGATTTGTGCGTTCCCAACGTACCCCGCCAATCACTTCCAGTTTGCCAAAATCCATTTTCACTTCAAAATATGCAGCAATGTCTTCTTCGATTGTTTTGCTGGGGTTTAATGCACCACCGCCATCGAGAAGAGGGTCAAGCAGAGAAAGGTCTGTAAACCTGAAACGCTCTTCATTCTCCGGCGTTGCCGGATCATCTTCTATTAAATTACCAATTTGGTCAAAAATGCTGTCAAGAGAGCCCTGTGACAATACAGGAACGCTATGTCCCGGCGCCCCGATCAAGCCCAAGTCAAGAGAGCCAAGAAGATTGTCGCCAAACTGTGATAATGGCGTATCTCGTCCAAAAATACGAATATAGCGCTCGCTTGTTGCTACGGCAGTTGGCGTCGTTGCAAAAGTGTCATCGACACTATCCCGGCTACTTCTGTCGTATTTCATGCCAACCTTGACATAGCTGACAATACTATCTGCAAAATTATACTTGGCATCAAAGGCCCCCGTATAAGCCTCTGTCGGCGAATTGGTAAATGAGCGGGTCGCGAATAAAGGCGTATATATACCGGGGTCGTTAATATAATCGAGACCAGCCTGCGTCAGTGACAGAAGGGGAATATCACCAACCATCACGACCCCGCCATCAACAATACGTAATGTATTGCTGGCATCATCATCCGGATTGGTTACAATGGTTGCCGGATCAATCAGGTCGATAATGTTGCTCGTATTTTGTCCTAACAGGGTAATAAACTGGTTATTAGACTTGGAAGAGGCCTTTGACAATCCGAATTTATAATCAAATTCCCATTGATTAACGTCGGTTTCGCCGCGAAAGCTAAAGACTGTGGTTCTTGTTTCAAGATCAATGCTTGTCAAACCTGATGTTGGCCGTAAACTGTTTAGGGTTGTCCGTCGGCGCACCTCGCCGCCCAGTTCCGGGATAGGCATATCCCGTCCACGGGTCAGAAAAGACAGGCTGGAACGGGATGTCAAGGTTTTTGAATCACGCTGAATTCTCTGTATGTCCAGCCTTAAGGACGTATGATCTGCCACATCCCAGGCAAAATTAATTGACGCTACAAGATTTTCTTCCTCTCGTTGACGCTGAGATATATTCACGCCGCTTATAAGTTGTTCCGGCACGCCCTCTTCGAAAGGAAAGTCCAGACTTTCCGGCAAGAAGAAAAAACTTGTGAAGCCTGCGGGTAATACGGGCGAGATGGTATCAACCACACCCACATCAAAATTCTGACGATCTGTTTTGCGATATTGAATACTGCCTACAACCCCGAATGTATCGGTAAGTTCCCAGGCGGCGGTGGCATTGCCCTGAAATTCATCCCCAAAGGCACTGTTAAAATTCTGCTCTCGCTCAATGCCGGCACTGAAATAATGCCCCCCGTAATCCAGTCCTGACCGGGTTTCAATCTCTACCAGACCACCGGTTCCCGAGGCCTCATGACTGGGCAATAATGATTTATGTATTGTGACCTTTGAAATATTATCTGCCAGAAAACCGTTCAGGTCGATCGTGCGGTTGAATCCGGTACCCTGAAGGCCAATGCCGTTTAATTGAACATTAATTGCTTCAGAATTGAAACCACGGATTAAAATTTCTGAACCCTCTCCCGTTACACTGTCCCGGGCAAAGGAAACACCCGGCGCGCGGCGCAGGGCCTCCGCGACGCTTTCTGCCGGGAAGCTGCCCATCAAATCAGCAGCGATAACTGTTGAAGCGTTGGCGGCAGAACGTTGCTGACTAAGGGCCTGCGCAAGCGAAGACCGGTTGGCATAAACAATGATATCTTCCAGCAAATCACCGGTTTCAAAATTTTGCGTGATCTGGGCACCGGCCGTAACCTGTACGTCTATGGCCTTCGCGTCTACGCCAATATAGTCGACATCAAGTTGATACGTCCCGACGGGAACCGCTGAAAAACGGTAAAAGCCGCGATCATCACTGATGGCGGTTAGATTTGTACCACGCAAGGTCACAAATGCCCCCGGAAGACCCCGCGATGTGCCGGTGTCAAACACGCGGCCACTAATTTGTCCATTCTTGTCGGCAGACTTGCTTGAATCGGCGCCATATTTCACCGTGGAGGATTGTAAAATTCCCGTAGAAGACTTTTTGAAATCCAGTCGGATCTTATCCAGGTTTTTAGGAGAATTTTCTCCTATTTTTTTAATAATAAAAACTTTTGGAGCCGTTTCTTCAAAAGTAAGTCCTGTCCCCGCCAGAAGTAGCGATAAGGCTTGCTTTGGAGAAAATTTTCCGGACAAGCTGGAGGCGGTCAGATTTTTCACCAGCCCCGGGGCATATAAAATTTCTCTGTTGGTTTTTGCCGCAAATTTATTTAATGCCTTGGCCAGATCCTGAGCCAGTATTTTAAATTCGATCTGCTGAATTTCTGTGGTTGTCTGGGCCTGCGCACTAATCAATGGTACGGTACATAATGCCACGCTTGTCAGCAAAGCCACCCGCAAGGCCCGGCTCTTAAAGTTATTCATCCTCCATCTCCCTTTTCAATTTATTTTATATCCAAAATTCTTGCTTCAGAGACTTAAGACGCCACCTTTCAAAAGTTCCTCATGTTTTTATGAAATAAATAAAGAATAGCCCCTCCCAAAGAGGAGCTCATGATATGTTATTATGAAAAATGGTAAGGAGTTGGAACTGTGATTATTAACAAGCTGGAAAAATGGTGCCCCACAGGGGACATAGATGGGCACTTACATTGAAAGAGGCTGAACGCTGGCGTCAGCATTATAACACGATGCGCCCCCATAGTTCTTTGGGCTATAAACCACCCGCACCAAAAACTATATTGCCCAATAATATAGTGACCGGCCCTGCTGTTTTGGCTTACACTACGTTCCAGCCGCCACAGTAGGACGGCAATAGCGCCAAAAGCCTAACTTAAAGGGTGGATCACTTAATGGGGGCAGGTCACCAGAATTATATAGTTTTCCAAGCAATATCCGGACCACTAATCATGTTTTTAACGGTGGTGCTGGAAGCGGTAGTTGTCCCGAAAGTGATTGTCAACAACCCCTCTAATGAGGGTATTTGTTAAGAATGATCAAATCTGAACGGCCTGTTTTAGAATATAAAATGGGCCGTTCATTTGACCATATAAATCAGATTGTATTTATAATTAATAAAGGCCGGAGAAGATGAAAAAAATTATCACATAATTACATAGCTTTACTTTCAGGATAACCTTGTCAACGCTTATCATGTCATTTGCGGCCTTGCCGGTTCATGTTTATGAAGGGCAATATTCAGCATTTAATAATAACAACGGTCTGAGAAGTAGTATCAATGCCGGTTTTCGCCTCAGAATTCCATTCGGCCCAACAAAAAAATACGAAGATTAAAGTCAAATATGGTTTTCAACTTAATTTGCGCAGGGAATTTAACAATAACGTGGGTTGGAATAATTACGGTTATATGATGACGTCTCAAAGTTTTAATGCCGAAATTATGTCATTGAATTTCTCAGAAAATGGCTTCAATGGCCTATCCCTCGCGGGGCAACAAACACTCATTTATAAAAACGGTGTACTTATGGCTGCCGAGGGTAATGATAAGAAAGGCAGTGGTAAAGGATGGTATATAGCAGGTGGGGTTGTTTTGGTATTATTGGCAGGTGGGCTGATCGCAGCTAGCCAAGCTTTTGACGGTGCTTTCGACGGCGAGTAAAGTTCTTAAAGTTGTGGAATCCACCCTTTCGGATTCGTCAGGGTCAGAGTCTGACGAATCCCCACGAAAGATATAATTGGAACAATGGCATAGGATATTTGACAAAGTAACATTCATGACATTTAGTGATTTAATCCATCACCAAACA
>JALSHF010000080.1 GCA_026982375.1 Emcibacter sp.
GGGTTTCCGGTTCCGGCTGCAAAAATAACAACACGGCCTTTTTCCATATGCCGGATCGCTTTGCGGCGAATATATGGCTCGCAAACAGAGGCAATGGGAAAAGCCGACTGTACGCGGCTGTCCACGCCTTCCTGCTCCAGCGCATTCTGTATGGCGATGGAATTCATCACCGTTGCCAGCATGCCCATATGATCCGCAGAGGTGCGATCAAAACCACTGGCAACGCCGGTCATCCCCCGGAATATATTTCCGGCCCCAACCACCAAACAAACCTGAACATCCAATTCCTGAACGGTTCTTATTTCAGCGGCGATTCGCCGAACCATTTTGGGGTCAATACCATAGTCCTGATCGCCCATGAGGGCCTCGCCGGAGAGTTTCAGCAGAACACGTTTGTATGTGGGGGTTTCAGCCATATTTACCCTTTATATCTGTTTTTAACAACACCGCTCAACGGCATCTTTATGTGCGGCCAAATATGGTCACGTAAAATTTACAAGGCAGAATATACAATTCGGGCCCAAATGCGAATAAACTTTTAACATTTATTCTCAAATGAGCCCGAATAATAATTTTAGGGGGGGTTATTTGCCGGCTACTGCCGCGACTTCTGCCGCAAAATCTTCTTCTTCTTTTTCAATACCCGCGCCAAGCTCAAGGCGGGCATAACCCACAAGCTTGATTTCAGCTCCCGCCGCCTTGGCCGCATTTTCAATGACTTTGGAAATCTTTGTTTCGCCGTCAATGATGAAGGTTTGTTCTGTGAAGACAACTTCCTTATAGAATTTGGCCATCCGGCCGCCAATCATTTTTTCAATGATATTATCCGGCTTGCCAGACTCGCGCGCCTGCTCAATCAAAAGATTGCGCTCACGCTCAACTGATGCCGGATCAAGATCATCAATCATCATGGCCAGGGGCGCAGTTGCCGCCACATGCATGGCCAGCTGCTTGCCCAGAGCTGTCAGATCAGCCTCATCCGCCGTTGAGTCCAAAGCAACCAGAACGGCGATTTTACCAAGGCCGTCAGCTACGCTGTTATGAATATATGTTGCCACGACACCATTCTCGACAGTAAAACCAACAGCGCGGCGGAAATTCATATTTTCACCAATCGTGCCAACGGCTTCAACCAGTTCATCCTTGACGCTCAGGCTCGTACCGGGGTAATTCGCGGCCAATGCGGCCTCATAATCGCCGTTATTTTCAAGGGCGACATTGGCAATCGTTTTAACAATGCCCTGAAACACGTCATTGCGGGCGACGAAGTCAGTTTCGGAATTAACCTCAACCGCAACGGATGTTTTACCATTAGATGCCACAGCAACAAGGCCTTCAGCCGCCACGCGGCCCGATTTCTTCTCTGCCTTGGAAATACCTTTCAGGCGAAGCCAGTCCATGGATTTTGCGATGTCACCATCATTTTCTTTCAATGCGTTCTTACAATCCATCATGCCTGCGCCGGATTTATCACGCAATTCCTTAACGAGAGCAGCCGTAATCTGAGCCATCATTTTTCCTTACAATTTTCCTGGGTATAACCGCAGGTCCGGCAAAATATCGCCGAACCTGCTGCTTTAATTACTTGGAAGCTTTTGCGTCTTTTTTAACTTCTGCTTTTGCTTCTTTTTTTACTTCTTTAGCGGCTTCTTCAACTGGTGCAGTCTCTGGTGCAGTCTCTGGCGCAATCTCTGGCGTAACTTCTGGCGTAACTTCTGGCGCGGCGGCTTCTTCAACAGCAGCGACCTCTTCCACCACAGGGGCCTCAACAGCGGCACCAACATCAACGCCCTGCTCAACCAATTCCTGCTGAATACCGTCAAGCACAGCACCAGAGATCAGGTCACAATAAAGCTGAATGGCGCGAGTCGCGTCATCATTACCGGGGATCGGGAAAGTAACGCCGTCCGGATTGCTGTTTGAATCCAGAATAGCCACAATGGGAATGCCCAGTTTATTGGCTTCCTGAATGGCCAGATCTTCTTTGTTGGTATCAATGACAAAAAGCACATTTGGAATGCCGCCCATGTCTTTAATGCCGCCAAGGGCCCGTTCCAGCTTGTCACGTTCCCGTGTCATCTGAAGGATTTCTTTTTTAGTCAAGCCTGCGATATCTTCTGACAATTTCGCATCAAGCTCTTTCAAGCGTTTGATGGATTTGGAAATTGTTTCCCAGTTTGTCATCATACCGCCCAGCCAGCGATGATTAACATAATATTGCCCGCACCGCTTGGCGGCTTCGGCGATTGGGCCGGAAGCCTGACGTTTGGTGCCGACGAACAATACACGCCCGCCTGATGCCGTGACATCGCGAACGGTTTCCAGCGCCCGATGCAGCAAAGGCACCGTGATTGACAGATTTAAAATATGAACTTTATTGCGGGCGCCAAAGATATATTCTTTCATCTTTGGGTTCCAACGGTGGGACTGATGTCCAAAATGTACCCCAGCTTCGAGAAGCTGACGCATTGTAAAAGTTGGCACTGCCATACTGTTTTTCCTTGTTTACCGGTTAATCCGCCGCAGGTGTGTGGCCCCATATGGGACACCGGAAAGTCTTGCTCAATATGAGGAGGTCAACTTAAATCCTGCGTGTGAAGTCAGCGCGTAATACCGCCATTCCATCCAAAGATCAAGGGTTTTCTATATTGTCACGAAAATTAATATTTTAACCCTTTTCAAGATCAATAGCCGCGCGGGTGCGGCTTTGATCCACGTCGTCATATCCTGCGGTCTCGGGGATTTTACGAAAACGAACTTTATCGCCGGTGATCACTTCCGGCATGACAGTGACAATTTCCCTTTCCCTCAGTAATTCAAGGGCTTCGGCGACGGATTTCGCCTGACCTAATTTCTTGAGATTCATCATGGTCGGAAACATGAGAACCCCGTCGGATTCCTCGACCAATGTCATGGGGTACATCCATTCCACCTCGGTAATTTCACGGCCATCGGGGCTTGGGACTTGCCCCTCCGGCGCGACACAAAGAAAAAAACGGGTATCAAAACGCATGGGATAGGCTTGGGGCGTAATCCAATGGGCAAAGGGCAAACAATCGCTCATATCCAGAGTAATTTGCGCTTTTTGCAGAAAGCCTTTCAAGTCGATTGCGCCGCTCAACACAGAGGCCCGATATTCCAGATCAATGGCTTTACGGCGTTCTTCTCCTATGGTCTGCTTGTCAATTGTGCCGATGATCAGGCCGGTTTCCTCAAAAACTTCACGCAAGGCCGCATAACGCAGGCCGAGAAATTCTGGTTTAATATCTTGCCCCGTATTGTTCAGATGAATATTATCCGCTGTTTCAAGGGCGCGATCTGCGGGATCCAGCTTTCCGCCGGGAAAAACATAAGCCCCGCCGGCAAAACGGATATTCTTATGCCGTTTCACCATCAAAATCTGTAACGTGCCATGGCGTGCATGCGCGGGGCCGTCCCGAACAATCAAGACAGAGGCTGAATCAATGGCTGCGACAGGTTTCACTATCTATTCTCTTTCATCAGTCGGCCTTTTTCCCGGTTCCAGTCACGGTCTTTTTCGGTGGCGCGCTTATCATGCTCTTTTTTACCGCTGGCAAGACCGATTTTAACTTTGACCTTGTTTTTTTCATTGAAATAAAGTGACAGCGGCACCAAAGTCTTGCCCTTGCGTTGAATGGCGGCGGCAATTTTGCCAATTTCACGCCGTTTCATAAGTAGCTTACGGGGCCTTCGCGCTTCATGGTTGAAACGATTGCCCATGGCATATTCCTTGATATAGGCATTGATCAGAAATATCTCGCCCATTTTGGCTTCGGCATAAGCATCGGTGATATTCGCCTCCCCCGCACGCAGGGACTTCACCTCGGTTCCGGTAAGGATAATGCCGGCCTCAAAATCTTCCTCGATGAAATAATTATAACGGGCCTTGCGGTTAACGGCGATTGTCC
>JALSHF010000081.1 GCA_026982375.1 Emcibacter sp.
CTCGAATAATTCAACCCACCATGACAATATTTCTTTATCAGCGGGCGAGGTGTGCTTTTTGGTCTGGCTTGGGAAAAATGCGCCAAAGGCCACATAATCCGCCCCTTGTTCAGCCGCGATCATGGACAGATGGCGGCTATCTTTACAGGTCATGCCGATCGCTCTGTCGGGGCCGAGTATGGCGCGGGCATCGCTGTAGTTCATGTCGCTTTGACCCAGATGAACGCCGTCGGCACTAATTTTTTTGGCAATATCAACATGGTCATTGAGGATAAAAGCCACATCACGGGCATGACATATGGGCATCAGCACTTCTGCGGCCTTGATGATCTCTTCGTCAGCGGCATCTTTCATGCGCAATTGCAGACTTGCGACAGGCCCGCCCGCCAAAGCCTCTTCCAATTGTCCGGCAAAATCATCCAGATTAAAGACCGGCGGCGATATCAGATAGAGCTGCGTCTGAGTCATGATCCTACCTGTTTCTCCAGCACTTTGACGCCCGGCAGTTCTTTGCCCTCCATCCATTCGAGGAAGGCACCGCCGGCGGTGGAAATATGGGAAAACTGATCGGCAACGCCCGCATGGTTCAAGGCCGCGACTGTATCGCCGCCGCCGGCGACGGAAACCATGGCCCCCGCTGCGGTCAGGCTTCCGGCGGCCTTGGCAAGGGCAACGGTTGCCGCATCGAAGGGCGCAATTTCAAAGGCCCCCATAGGGCCGTTCCAGATCAGGGTTTTACAGCTTTTCAGCATTTCAGCAAGACCCGCCACAGTGGCCGGGCCAACGTCTAAAATCATGTCATCTGATGCGACATCATCAAGGGAAATGACGCGGTTTTCTGCGCCCGCCTTGAATTGCTTGGCCACCACAAGATCGGTGGGCAGATGGATCACGCAATTTTGCTCGCCCGCCTTGACAAGAATCGCCCGCGTGGTATCGGCCAGATCATGCTCGCAGAGTGAGCTGCCCACATCAACCCCCTTTGCGGCAAGGAAAGTATTGGCCATGCCGCCGCCGATGATCAGATGATCGACTTTTTCCACCAGATTGGTCAGAACATCGAGCTTGCTGGAAACCTTGGCCCCGCCGACAACGGCGCACAGGGGGCGCTGCGGATTGCCAAGAGCTTTTTCAAGGGCGGTCAATTCTTTTTCAAGGGATAAGCCCGCTGCTGAGGGAAGGAGATGGGCAATAGCCTCGGTCGAGGCATGGGCGCGGTGACTGCAGGAGAAAGCCTCATTAACATAAAAATCCGCATTATCGGCCAAGGCCTTGGCAAAGTCAGGATCATTGGCCGTCTCGCCCGGATGAAACCGCAGATTTTCCAGCAACAGCACCGCATCCTCCTCCATGGCATCCAGCGTTTCTGCCACAATATCACCGGTACAGTCATTGATAAAAACCACGGCTTTTTTCAAGACATTGGACAGGGGCTGCGCCAGTTGCTCCAGCGACATTTCCGGCCGGACTTCGCCTTTCGGGCGGCCAAAATGGGACATGACGATGACGCGTGCGCCCTTATCCATCAGATGAAGAATGGTTGGGGCTACGGAGCGAATGCGGGTATCGTCGGTGACGAAAGATTTGCCGTCCTCATCCTTGCCCATAGGGACATTAAGGTCGGCACGAATAAGGACGCGCTTGCCATCAAGCGCGCCCAGATCTGCAATATTTTTATAGTGTGTCATGGATTAAAGACCAGCCATAACCTTGGCGGTGTCTGACATACGGTTGGAGAAACCCCACTCATTGTCATACCAGCTTAAAATGCGTACAAGATTGCCGTCCAATACGGATGTTTGTGACGCATCAAAGCTTGAACTTGCCGGATCATGATTATAATCAATGGATACGGTTGGCTCCGTGATATAGGCCAGAACGCCTTTTAGCCGGCCATTGGCGGCTTCTTGAATGGCGCCGTTAATCTCATCAACAGTCGTTGATTTTTTGGCCACGAATGTCAGGTCGATCATGGATACATTTGGCGTTGGGACGCGCACGGATGTGCCGTCCAGCTTGCCGGCGAGTTCCGGCAGAACCAAGCCAACCGCGCGCGCGGCACCGGTTGATGTTGGTATCATGCTCAGGCCGCAAGCACGGGCGCGGCGCGGATCACTATGCAAGGTATCCAAAACCCGCTGATCACCGGTATAGGCATGAATTGTGGTCATAATTCCCTTTTCAATGCCCACCGTATCATGCAGAACCTGGGCCACAGGGGCCAGACAATTTGTGGTGCAGGAGGCGTTGGAAACAATCACATCATCAGCGGTCAGGGTATCATGGTTCACACCGTAGACAATGGTTTTCGAGACATTCTTGGCGGGGGCAGAAATAAGCACTTTTTTTGCGCCGGCATCAAGATGGGCCTGAGACCCTTCGTCGGAGGCAAAGAAACCGGTGCATTCATACACAATATCAACATCAAGATCCGCCCATGGCAGGTCAGCGGGATTGCGCTCAGCCGTAACCTTGATGGGATTGCGGCCCAAATTCATGACATCACCATCGACATTCACATCGAACGGGAAGGTGCCATGGACAGAATCTCTTTTGAGCAAATAGGCGTTCATATCAATCGCCCCAAGATCATTGATGGCGACAATTTCAATATCATCTCTGCCTGATTCATAAATTGCCCGAAGGGCCAAACGCCCGATCCGGCCAAAGCCGTTGATTGCAACACGAATAGTCATGAATATTCTCCGTTTCTTAAATTAAAGTTTGTTTTTAACCGCAGTGACAATCGCCTCTGCTGTAATGCCGAAATTTTGGTAAAGGTCATGGGCCGGCGCAGAAGCGCCAAAACTGTTCATGCCGATGATAATGCCGTCACGTCCGACATAACGTTCCCAGCCGAATGTTGATCCGGCCTCTATGGAGACATTAATGGGCGCACTGCCGAGAATTTCGGCTTTATAGTCTTCTGACTGCTCATCAAATATATCGGTGCAGGGCATGGATACCACGCGGGTTGGAATGCCGTCCTTTTGTAAAGTTTTGCGGGCTTTTACGGCCAGTTCAACTTCTGACCCTGTGGCAATGATGGTGACTTTTGCAGCACCATTTGCTGGGCGCAATTCATAACCGCCTTTGGCCACCAGATTTTCACGGCTATGGGTAAGGCGTACAGGCTCAAGTCCCTGTCGGGTCAGGGCCAGAACGCTTGGACGCGTTTTATCCTGCAAGGCACAGGCCCAGGCTTCGGCGGTTTCAACCGCATCGGCGGGGCGATAAGTGGCCAGATTTGGCATCACACGCAGGCTCATTAAATGTTCAACCGGCTGATGGGTCGGCCCATCTTCGCCAAGGCCGATACTGTCATGGGTCATAACATAAATCACCCGTTGTCCCATCAGGGCGCTCAAGCGAATGGCAGAACGGCAATAATCGGTAAAGACCATGAATGTCCCGCCGTAGGGGATATATTCCCCGTGCAGCGCAAGGCCGTTCATGACCGCAGACATGCCAAATTCCCGCACGCCGTAATACATATAACGGCCCGCAAAATCATCGGCGGTGATCGGGTTCTGGTCTTTGGTCTTGGTATTATTTGAGCCTGTCAAATCCGCAGAACCCCCAATAGTTTCCTGTAGAATGGGGTTGATAATGCCCAGAGCCATTTCGGACGCCTTACGGGTGGCAACCTTCACCGGATTTTCCGCCAGATCTCTTTTAAAGGCCTCAATGGCGGCGTCAAAATTGGCCGGAAGGTCTTTATTTAAGCGGCGGGTAAAGTCAGATTTAACCGCCTCATCCAAACCATCAAAGGCCGTT
This sequence comes from Emcibacter sp., assembly GCA_026982375.1. Classification (GTDB taxonomy): domain Bacteria; phylum Pseudomonadota; class Alphaproteobacteria; order Sphingomonadales; family Emcibacteraceae; genus Paremcibacter. Next base: position 3,778 of record JALSHF010000081.1, read on the forward strand.
TTCCATTTCTCGGCCAATCCTTTTGAGCGGCTGCCGGCCTCACGCCAGACGGCCAATATATCTTCTGGAATGACAAATGG
>JALSHF010000082.1 GCA_026982375.1 Emcibacter sp.
CGCCGCCGGACTACCACCTGTGATAAAACGGACAACATCACAAGGGAGTTGAGTTGCCCCCGCACTATCAAGACTGAAGCGCACATCTCCACCGCCGTTTAAAGCAGAATTATCCCCACCGTCCAGCATCTCGGTCGGCAGATTATCTTCGCTAATGAGGATAGGAAAATTTATATTACTTCCTGAAATCTGCGCATCAGGAATCGTAACAATACATTTTCTTGCCCAACCTGTTGGAAATGCCATATTTTACCCATTCCATGATCTAATGACTTGAAAAATAAAAATAGGGGCGACTGAAATAGCCGCCCCCAATAGTTTGCAGGAGGAATTACAAATTAAACGGAAAACTGCAATAATTTGATGGCTTGATCATTGGTCACCGCACCGCCAACACGTTTTGTGGTGTAAAAATGAACGTAAGGCTTGTTTGAATAGGGATCGCGCAGAATCTGCGTTCCGCTGCGGTCCGTAATGGTATAGGCCCGTTTCATATTGGCAAAACATAGTGACAGGCTGGACACTGCCCGGGTTGGCATTTCCGCCACTTCGATCACAGGATAGCCCAGCAGGGTTGACGGAGCCGCATTTTCCAGTGCGGGACGCCAGAGATAATTACCATCGGCATCTTTAAATTTACGAATTTCTGCAAGCAGGCTGGTGTTCATGTAAAATTTGGCATCAGAACGATAACCAGATTTCATTTCATGGATCATATCAACCAGAATATCAGAGGGGTCGGCGGCGGCCCAATCCCCGGCAACGCCGGTTGTCAGGGCTTGTATCTCCCCGAACGTACGGCTGTCATCACCCGCCGTACTTACCGTATATTGCAGGAATCCTCTTGGTTGATTTATCCCGCTGCCATTTACAAAAGCTCCATTCTCCTGATAGGAAAATTCCTCGGCCAGCTCCTCGGACAGCCATTTGTCCACATTAAAATTGGCATCATCCAACATGGTTTGTGTTGCCGCTGGATTGGCGTATATTTCGCCCAGCGGCGGCGTGATTTCCTGCAGGGTCGGTGTCGCTGTTTCAACCCGCGCACCGGTTTCGGAAATCCATCCGGACGTAATTCCGCCCACATTAACCAGCTTTTTATATTTGGAAGAGCCAATGGCAACCACATTGGCCTCTGCCCGAATGGGCGATAAATCCCTAAGGCGTTTTTCAATCTGCTGATCCAGTTCAACCGGAACCGCATAGCCGCCGTCCGTATTAACGGTGGTGCTGAGGGCTTTCTGATCCAGATTTTGTGCCAGATTTTGTGTATGCCCCTTACGGATAAAGCCCTCAAAAAACTGACGTTTCTGTTCCGCCTTGATCATATCCTGATCTTGTTTGGCGGATAAATTAGGCCGGCCAGCAGCCGCCTGCATCGCCTTGGCCGCGCCTTGCAGCCGCGCCATCTCTTTATTCAGGCGATCCAGTTTTTCTTCCGTAATCACATCTGCCTGTCCTTTGCTTTCGATTTCCGCCAGTCTTTCATCATTGGCGGATTTGAAAGTTTCAAAAGATCGAGTCAGATTTTCCAACGCTTCTTTGGTTTCCAATGTCATTCATAGGTCTTTCTTTAGTGAATACCCACTCGCACCATTGCAAGCGGGCGGCGCCATAAGCGCGGTTAAATGCCGAAGACCGGCAACAAGAGCGGTCTTATCCACCGCAAAATTAAAATCTGGGATTAAGTTTGTTTTGAAATGAGAAATGCGCGCCAATTCATTCATGGGGAACGTCACCAAAGATATTTCCCACAGGTCAACTTCCGTCAAAAGCCGCACCCCGTCCGAACGCTGTTTTGATTTTAGGGTGTGAAAGCCGATAGAAAGGCCGTCCAGGGCCCCCGCATCCAGCAATTGATAGGCCTCTCGCGCGCGCCCCACATCAAGGATAAGCCGCCCGCGAACATAAAGCCCGCGCGCATCCTCATATATCTCATCCAGAATACCAACCGGCTCCCTTGGGTCATGCTGCCAGAGAAACTTGACGCCCTGCGTCCCCCGGTCCGATAAGGAGCGTTTAAAGGCCCCCGGGCTGATCAGGTCATTGCCCCGGTCCACCACATTAAATACGCTGGCATAGCCCTCAAAATGGCCAATATTATTGTCTGTTTCTCGTAACATCATTCATTATCCAAATATTTGTCCAAGCTGAATAAGCTTGAGTTTGACGGCGAGCCCGATCAAGAGTGCGGAAAGACACATGCGAATAATCCAGCGGATCATAATTTGCCGTGCGGTTCTTTTGGTGTCCCGCCAACTGTCCAGAAGATTACGCAATTCCGATATATCAGCGCCGGCATGGGCATCGCTCAGGCCCAGTTGAGCCAAGGCCCGCGCCGCGCCCTCTTCCGATGCTTGAGAGATGAGAAGATATATATTTTCATCAGATACCTGCTGATCCTTTGCGTGCCGTACGGCATGCAGCAGGCCGGAACCAATCCTCATGCAATCATGTCGCCGCCGCTTATGGCCCCAAGGCCAACAGCAGCGCGTTTCTCATTAAGGGTCATGAAATCCGCCGCCCCAACCCGCTGCCACAAAGCCTGCCGGTCATAGCTTAAGGCCGCAATGGCATTGAGGTCATAGTCAAGGCGAAGATCATCGCCAAAATAGGGGGTCAGCCAAAAATTAAGCGATGACATCATTTTATCCATCATGGGCAGCAGAGTGCTGCGCCATAAAGCGCGGTTGGCTTCTTTGTAATTGCTGTAGGTATTATCGCCCGGAATGCTCATCATCATCGGCGGCACGCCAAAGGCTGTGGCAATTTCCCGCGCAGAAACATGTTTGGCGTTGATAAAATCCATATCGGTCGGTGAAAAAGCCATCTGCTGCCATTTCAATCCGCCCTCCAATAATAAAGGCCGGCGGGCATTTCGGCTGCCTTGAAAATTTTCTTCCATTTCCGTCTTCAGGCGATCAAATTGTTCCTTGCTCAAAACAGAGTTGCCGTCTTTTGGCTCAAAAACCAGAGCGCCCGAGGGCCGCGCTGAATTATCCAGCAAAGCCTTGTTCCAGCCAGAGGCCGCATTATGCACATCAATGCTGTAAGCCGCCGCCTCCAGCGGTGACATGCCGTAATGGTCATCGGTGGGGTGGAATGTTTTCACATGTAATATAAGGCTCTGACCCGTGGCAGGATCAACGGGGAACTGATGTTCCTGCCCTGAAATACCGTAAGCATATGCCTTTGGCCAGCCATTGGGGCCCGGAATGATTTTCATGCGGTCCGGACGCAAGGCATAAAGTTCCAGAGGCAGGCCATCGCCGCCCATGACAGCTTCCAGATAACTGTTGCCCGCGATATTCAGGTAAGCATATGCCGTCTCAAAAAATACGGCCCGTCCCTGAGCCGGATTAGGCCGGTTCAGCAGATCAAGCAGCGGATGATGGTTTACTTTCTGATCCCCGCGAAATAACACCAGCGGTACAGCCGCCGCCGATTCCGACAAAAGCCGGATCGCGCGGTGCGTGATAACATTCTTGCGGTAGCCTTCATCGGCAAGGCTCTGATAATTCCGGCCCGACCAACGCGCCTCATTCATCCCCACCCATAATGTCTCCGCCCCGCCCAAAAGAGACGCTACTGCACTTTCTTTATGCTCCGGCGGCACCGTTTCAGATGGTTTTTTTCTGTGAAATAATCTATTTAACGGTCCCATATATCTCTCCATTAAGTATAAAAATCCGGACGCGCGGTAAAGTTAGGCCGCAGGGTCTGCACTTAGGCTCAAAAGCTTGTGTAAAGTTTGCAGTTGCGGGACCTTGGCCGCCGTCCGGGCCGGCCAGATCGTCCCAAAAAAATTGAGCGATAGGCCGGTTATTTAAAAACGCCTTATTTTCGGGCTGGAT
>JALSHF010000083.1 GCA_026982375.1 Emcibacter sp.
CCTGTTCGGTGATGTGGTATCGGATCAGGCTCTGGCCATGCCGGACAGGGTTGACTGGCAATTGATCGAACGGTTGAATTATGAAAAAGAAGCCGTCGGATTTTATCTGTCTGCCCATCCCCTTGATGCCTATACCCAAGTTCTGGCCCGGAAAAAAATCACGCCATCTGTTGAACTTGAGCGTAAAGCGCGCGGCGGGGTAACGGTTCGGCTTGCCGGAACCATTCAGAATATCCGCATCATGAAAAACAAGCGCGGCAAAAAATTTGCCTTCATCGGTCTGTCTGATGCCTTTGGTGGCTTTGAATGTATGGTCTTTTCCGAATTGCTGGATAGCGCGGACGAGATTTTGCAGGTGGGCCAATCCGTCATCACGACGGTCGAAGCCAGCATCCACCCGGAAAAAGGTCTGCGGGTTACCGCCAAAAGCTTTGCCGCCATAGAGGATGTCGCCGCTGTTGCCGCCAGGGGCCTCGAAATATTCCTGAGTGATGAAAGCCCCATCGCCGCCATTCATGAACTGCTGGAAAAATACAAAGGCGGGCGCGGCTATATCACCTTTAAATTAAAGGCTGAAGATGAGAATGAATATGAGTATGATATCGACATAGAGCTTAAAGACAAATATAAAGTTTCCCCGGGCATCCGCCCCGCATTGATGGCCATGAAAGGCGTTAGGGAAGCCAAAGAGATATAAGGGGCTTACTTCATGGCAAGAGAAGACTTGTTAATAGCCGGGCTCTGGAATAGCAGGGCCCAGTTTCCATGAACCATCAGGCTGCAAACAGGATTGGCCATATGCCGGGACGCTCTGTCCGCCGACGGTAATGGTGGTTTGATATTCACGTATTTGCCGGCAGGAGGCATTATTATTTTGGGCCATATTTTGGGCCATATTTTGTGATTGAACCGGTTGTTTATGGGTCCATTGCTGTTGTCTGGGCTGCATAAGGACGGGTTGTTGCTGGACGTAAACCGTCCGGCCATAATTGCTGCCGCGTTGATTGCTGGTCATGGCATGGAACAATAAGCCCCCTGCAAGCATGCCAAAGACAATCTCGTTGCCGCGATTATTGTTATAGCGATAATTGTGACGCCAGCTATGGTCACGCCGATGGTTATTACGATAATTATGCCGCCAGTTATGCTTATTGTCATAATTACTGTACCCATAGTGGCTACGGGGTTTATGGTGTTTTTGATCAGCCAAGGCTTGCGCTGTCGGGGCCAGTCCAAATATTGTCAGCCCCAATATAAATATGGTTGTTCTCATCATTCGGTTAATGTTACCCATCATTTTATTCCTTCATATTTTGTAGCCTCACCTACATCTTGCATCACTATAACTTTTTAAAACTGAATGATGGATGAACAGTATTTCACGTTTTTATTCTTTTACATGCTTTTGAATGGTCGCATATATTATTCCAATAAATTTTTCAGCTTTTAAAAATCCACCCCCCCATGTCTCATTCAGGTTTTTTAGGGGGTCACGTTTGATGGCTTCTTCGAGGGGCAATCCCTCTTGCGCCAATGGCTCCAGATTTTTCACGACCTCGGCCAGCATCTGCAGGTAATTCTGTAAATCCTGTTTATTTGCAAGTGGGCCGTGACCGGGAATGATTTTGGTCTGATCATCAATCTGGCCGAGAATATGTTTCACTGTTTTTATCATGCCGTATATAGAGCCACCTGCGCCGCTATCAATATAGGGGTAAAGGCCATTGAAGAAAATGTCGCCCGTATGGAGCGCATTTTTATTCTTGAAGAATATAACGCTATCGCCGTCTGTATGGGCGTTGGCAAAATGCCGGGCCTGTATTTCAAGGCCGTTCATGTGGAAGGAAACCCTGTCGTTAAAGGTTACCACAGGCAGGGCCGCCTTTGGGGATGCGGGGATATTCATGTTGAAATCTTTCATGAACTGGTCGCTGTTGAGCCTTTTATAAACATTATCATGAGCGACGATAATCACGCCCATATTACCAAGATTCTCATTTCCGCCCGTATGGTCATAATGCCAATGGGTATTGATCACAAATTTTACAGGCTCAGGCGAAATCTCTCTGATTGCCGCGAGAATTTTTGGAGTCAGCGGGGAAAATTGATCATCAATCATGAAAATACCGTCTTCACCCGAAGAAATGCCGATATTACCGCCAGCCCCCTGAAGCATATAGAGGCCATTATCCACCTTTATCGTTTTTATTTCCACAGAATCATATTGATTCTGCGCGAATAGAATATTGGTTAAGCCGATAAAAAGGGCCGCCGTTAAAACAATGATATATTTCATGTTATTTCTCAATTCTCTGGGGTTAAAAAATCGTCTATTTTCTGGAAGACATCTTCGAACATTTCGGTGGTTAATCGTTTGGTATTGGTGTTATAGCGCGAGCAATGATAGCTGTTGATCAAGGTAATATCCTTGCCAAAGTTATTGCCCAGCGGATGAATGGCACCGTGGGCAAATTTAAAAGCGGATTTTTTCTTGCCGAATGTGCGTAAAACAGAATTATGCGCCACCAGCCCAAGGGCAAGAACCATACGAAGCCGTGATGAGTTGTTGATCTGATTAATCAAAAAAGGCCGGCAATTATCTTCTTCTTCGGCGATGGTTTTATTTTGCGGCGGTACGCAGCGCACGGCATTGGTGATGAGCGTATTTTTTAAGGTCAGGCCATCGCCGCCCATGGATTTATATATGCCGCTCGTATAGCCAAATTTGGCCAAAGTGGCAAACAGCAGGTCACCGGCATAATCGCCGGTAAAAGGCCGGGCGGTTTGATTGGCCCCCTTCATGCCCGGGGCCATGCCCACAATCAGCAATTCATGATCTGGATCACCAAAGGAGGGCACTGGTCCGTTGTAAAAGCTCGGATATTTCTTTTTATTATCCGCGCGAAAGGCGGTTAGGCGCGGGCAAATAGTGCAGTTCTCAGGGGCATCACCCGCTAGGAAGGTGGCTTTTACAGGGGAGGTTGACATTAATCTTGTGCATCCTTAGGCTCATTTGATGGTTTATGGGAATGGTGACCGTCATGATTAAGGTTTACTTGGGACGGACGGCCAAAATCATTGTCCAGATCGGATAATTCTATGAAATTATCTGCCTGCCGGCGCAGTTCATCCGCGATCATGGACGGGGAGGTTTTTGTGCTGCTGATGACCGTGACGCGGACCCCCTTGCGCTGCACGGCTTCAACCAGACGCCTGAAATCGCCGTCACCGGAAAAAAGCACCATATGATCCACATGCTCGGCCATGCCCATCATATCAATGGCAAGTTCCATATCCATATTGCCTTTGATCTTTTTCTCGCCCCGGCTGTCGGTGAATTCCTTGGTTGGCTTGGTGACCAGAGTGAAGCCATTATAATCCAGCCAATCGACCAGAGGACGCAGCGGCGAATATTCCTGATCTTCCAACAGGGCCGTGTAATAATAGGCCCGTAACAATATGCCCTTTCCTGAAAAGAATATTCTTAAATTTTTATAGTCAATGTCGAAACTTAAGGCCTTGGCGGTGGCAAATAGATTAGAACCATCAATAAACAACGCAAGTTTTTCGTTGGGATGAAAATACATCATTTCAGAAATCCTAAAATTTAATTAAAATATGAGGCTATTGTAGCATATTTCTGATTATTTTGGCATATAACTATTTTTAAATCGGGTTTTATCGGGAACAGATTATGATTCTTGTTGGATTAGGCAGCAATTTAAGTGAGGGCAAATCAGGCACGCCGCGATCAATGTTGGCGGCGGCCCTTGGCGAAATGGCGCTGCGCGACATTGATGTTGCTGCATTATCACATTTTTATGAATCCGAACCTGTGCCAAAATCAGACCAGCCATGGTTTGTCAATGCGGTCGCCGCCGTGGAGACGCGTTTGTCACCGGAAGACCTGTTGAATGTTCTTCATGACATTGAAACAAAACTTGGCCGAACGCGCCGTATCCGATGGGAAGCGCGGATCATTGATCTGGATATCATTGCCTATGATGACCGTATTTATCCATTGTCAGGTGATGGGCCTGATGATTGGTATATTGCCGCAGGAGATGACCATATAACCCATCAGGGACAGGAGCAGCTTATGGTCATTCCCCATCCCAGAATGCATGAAAGATTATTCGTTTTGAAGCCCCTTATGGATATATGTCCAGAATGGATGCATCCGGTTTATGGAAAATCGGCGAAATCTTTTGCGCGCGAATTGGCGGCACAAGAAAATAAGGGATTAATCCGGCAAATATAATCAAATGATTTTATTTTGGAAAACTATGGTATATCATGCTTTACAGATAAGAATTTGGGTTGTATAAGCCGCGTTTGGCATTATGTTCGTTTTTGCAGCCTAGCTTGTGGGGCGGACTTACAGATTTGGAGAAAGAACGGCATGGCACGCGTTACCGTTGAAGATTGTGTAGATAAAGTACCAAACCGGTTTGAACTGGTTTTGTTGGCGGCCCACAGGGCGCGTCAGATTTCCTCAGGTGCGCCGATTCTGGTGGAACGGGATAATGATAAAAATCCTGTTATTGCGCTTCGGGAACTTGCGGGTGAACAGATCACCGCAGAGGCGCTTCATGAGTCCCTCATTCATGGCTTACAGAAAAATGTAGAGGTTGATGAGCCGGAAGAAGACGATATCTCATTATTGCTTGCCGGCAAGAAGCTGGAAGAAAATCAACAAGAAGTCACCACAGAGAATCTGGCTAAGGCATCTGCGGAAATGAAGGCAGAAGCCATGTTCTCCAAGTTGGGTGAGCAGGATAAAGAAGAAGGCTGAATAAGCCGGCTTTATACTAAAAAATACCAGGACCTGTGATGAAATTCATTACGGGTCTTTTTTTTAACCATATTCTGCTTATCTAGTGTATGAGATGAATGGTAAGAAAAATATTTTTTAAGTAGGTATGGTGCGTTGATAAGGCAATATGAACTCGTGGAACGGGTCAAGGAATATGACCCGAACATTGATGAAAACATGTTGAATCGGGCCTATGTTTTTTCAATGAAGGTTCATGGAAAACAGGTGCGCGCCAGCGGTGATGCGTATTTTTCCCACCCCCTTGAGGTGGCGGGCATTCTGACAAATATGAAAATGGATTGCGACACGATTGTAACGGCGCTGCTCCATGATACGATCGAAGACACTATTGCAACCCATGAACAGATCGAAGAATTATTTGGCGCCGATGTTGCCAAGATGGTCGACGGCGTGACCAAGCTGTCTGAATTGACATATTCATCGGAAAGCGCCAAACAAGCTGATAATTTTCGTAAATTCCTGCTCGCCATGTCTCATGATATTCGGGTATTATTGGTGAAGCTGGCCGACCGGCTTCATAATATGCGTACCCTTCATCATATCAAAAAGCCGGAAAAGCGTATTCGTATCGCCCGGGAAACGCTGGATATATACGCGCCGCTTGCTGAACGTATCGGGATGCAGGAAATCAAGGAAGAACTGGAAGCCCTGGCCTTTCCCCATGTTTATCCAGAGGCCTATGAATCAATCACAAAGCGCATGAAGCAAATTCATGCCAGTACGGACGGCATAAAAGATCTTGTCATATCGGAACTTGAGCGCTTGCTCGCAGAGGCGGGGATTGAGGCGGAGGTTTTTGGGCGGGAAAAACGGTTTTATTCCATTTGGCGAAAAATGACATATCGTCATGTGAGCTTGGCAGATCAGGCGGATATTATTGCTTTTCGTATCATTGTTGATGATGCTGAAACATGTTACCGCGCTCTGGGCGTCGTGCATGGTATTTGGCAAGCTATACCGGATTTGATCAAAGATTATATTTCGATGCCCAAGCCCAATGGCTATCAGTCCATACATACAACAGTGATTGGCCCCAGAAAAAAACGTATCGAGATTCAGATCAGGTCATCGGCCATGGATGCTATTGCGGAAAAAGGGGTCGCGGCTCATTGGCTCTATAAGCAACATTCCTCTGATCAGGAGGGCGAGCAATATAAATGGCTCAAGGATCTTTTGGAAATCATGGAACATGCGGATGGCCCCGACGAATTTCTGGAACATACCAAGCTCGCCATGTATCAAAATCAGGTCTTTTGCTTTACGCCCAAAGGACAATTGGTCAATTTGCCGCAAGGGGCAACGGTGGTTGACTTTGCCTATGCGGTTCATACGGATGTGGGGGATAGCTGCGTTGGCGGCAAGGTAAACGGCAACCCGGTGCCCCTGCGCAGTCGTTTGGGCAACGGCGATCAGGTGGAAATCCTGCGATCAAAAGCGCAGCAACCTTCCCCGAACTGGCTTGGTTTTGTGATCACCGGGAAAGCCAAAGCCGCCATTCGCCGTTTTATAAGCCATAAGAAAAAAGATGAATATCAGATGCTGGGCAAAACATTGCTTGAGCGTGCTTTTCAAATAGAAGAGCGTGAGCTGAATAACAAGGCTTTGGAAATATGCGTCAAGAATCTGCAGCTGCAGTCAATTCAGGAAGTTTATGAATTAGTGGGCAAAGGGGAGCTGGCCGACCGAAAAGTTCTGGAAACAATATATCCTGGTATCAAGCTGAATGGGGAGCATAGCATGTTGCCCGCAAAAATGGTCGATCAGAGCAGCAAAAGGGTCGGCGGGGACTCTATTCCTATCAAGGGGCTAACCCCCGGCCTTGCCGTTCATATGTCTGATTGTTGCCATCCGATTATGGGCGACCGTATCGTTGGCATCGTCACCACCGGAAAAGGAATTATGGTTCATACCATAGATTGCGAATCACTGGATGTTTACAGCGACACGCCCGAAGCATGGCTTGATTTGTCCTGGTTCCCTCTTGAAGATGAAAATTCCATTTTTGTGAGTCGTATTGAATTGTTATTGCAACATCTTCCCGGGGCGCTGGCGTCCGTTTTGACAGTGATTGCGCAAGAAAAGGGCAATATCAGTAATATTAAATTTATTGAGCGCGCCCCGGAATTATTCAGGATTGCCCTTGATATTGAAGTTAGGGATGTTAAACATCTAACGAGCATAATTGCGGCATTAAGAGTGAGCGAAAGCGTTAGTTCCGTTGAGCGTGCTTTCAGGTAATTTAAGACTAAAAGGTGATCAAATGGATCGTGAAGAAGTTCTTGGGTATTTTAGAGATGCGGATGCTTTGCTGGAGGGGCATTTCATCCTGTCTTCCGGTCTGCATGCGTCCCGTTACTTGCAATGCGCACGGGTCATGATGGATCCGGTGGTCGGCGCAAAATTATGCAGGGCGCTTGCCGACAAAATCAGGACAAATTTGGATGTTACGATAGACCTTGTTGTTTCACCGGCAATGGGCGGGGTTGTGGTTGGCTATGAAATGGGCCGTCAATTAGGGGTTAAGGCCATCTTCACGGAAAGAGTGGGGGAGAGGCTAATCCTGCGGCGCGGGTTCGAGATACCGAAGAATGCCCGCGTTCTGATGGCGGAAGATATCGTGACCACGGGACTGTCATCCCGGGAATGTATCAAAGTAATCAGGGAATATGGCGGTGATGTGGTTGCCGCCAGTTGCCTGATCGACCGCAGCGACGGCGCCGTTGACATTGGCGTACCGCTAATATCACTGGCCGGACTTGAAATCGCCTCATATGAGGCAGATAAACTGCCAAAGGATTTAGCCAAAACTCCGGCCATTAAACCAGGTAGCAGGGGACTGAAATAATTTTCTTTCACTAAAGCAATATAGTGAAGCAATAAAGGAATGAGGAACTGTTTAAACGCCGTAAAAAGAGACATATAGTCGCGGCAACACGTGAATATATCTGGCCTTCCGCCGGTTGGGCGCGGGCGTCAAGTTATCTTCGGCACCGGCTTGCGCGTATTCCGGGAACGCCCTATGCGATTGCGGCGGGTTTTGCGTGCGGCGCGGCGGTATCTTTCACGCCTTTTCTCGGGTTTCATTTTTTATTGGCCGCCTTGTTTGCGTGGCTCATAGGGGCGAATATTCTGACCTCTGCCATGGGAACGATCATGGGTAATCCGTGGACTTTCCCCATTATTTTGCCGGCCACATATTATGTGGGCTGCTGGTTGCTGGGGGTATCTGCAGCGGATGATTTTCTGGCGCAGATTAATGATACTCTGGGGCGGTATAGTTTAATGGAAATCTTGCGGTCGCCTTTGGATACCCTTGGGCCATTCTTGCAGGCCACTATCCTGCCGATGTTTATTGGGGGCTTGCTATTGGGGTCTATTGTCTGGATTATTTTATATTGGCTTTTGGAAAAACTGGTGCGGGAGTATAAACATAAACGTTATTTAAAACGGACCGCAGCCATGAAGAGAAAGCGTAAATGATATGACGATGCGAAAAATACGTTTGGGCGTGAATATTGACCATGTGGCGACCATCCGCAATGCGCGCGGCGGCATTCATCCCGACCCGGTCAATGCGGCTCTGCTTGCTGAAAAGGCGGGGGCAGATGGCATCACGGCGCATTTGCGGGAAGACCGCCGTCATATTTCTGATCATGATATTGATAGATTGATGGAAAAATTGAGCGTGCCGCTTAATCTTGAAATGGCGGCCACGACGGAAATGCTTGATATTGCCTTAAAACATCGGCCGGCTTCCGCCTGTATTGTGCCGGAAAAGCGTCAGGAGCTTACGACTGAGGGCGGTCTTGACGTGGTGCGGGGCTATGATGATCTGAGGCCTTTTGTCCTGAAGTTACGGCAGGCCAATATCAGTGTCAGCCTGTTCATTGATCCGGACGAAGAACAGATCAGAGCGTCAAAAAATATTGGCGCTCATAAGGTGGAACTTCACACGGGAACCTATGTGGATAAAACAGGTGATGCGCGTTTGGCAGAACTTGAAAGATTGCGGCGCGGGGCTGCGCTTTGCGAAACGCTTGACCTTGAAGTGCATGCGGGACATGGCCTGAATTATGAAACCGTGCGGGCCATTGCGGAAATTCCTCAATTTACGGAATTAAACATCGGTCATTTTCTCATTGGGGAGGCCATATTCATTGGCCTTGCGGAAACGATGCGTAAAATGAAAAGCCTTATGGATCTTGGCCGAAAAAATGTGGAACAGGAATGATGCGGGTCATTGGTTTAGGTAATGATTTGGTGAATATTGATCGGATTGATCGCTCTATCACGAGATTTGGTCAACGTTTTATCGATAGAATTTTTACAGAAATTGAACAGGATTATTGTAATGGCAAAGCGGCGCGCGTGTCAAATTATGCCAAGAGATTTGCGGCGAAGGAAGCTTGTGCAAAAGCCCTTGGAACGGGTTTTGCCGAGGGCGTTTTCTGGCGAGATGTGGGCGTTGAAAGGCATATATCCGGAAAACCGCATTTCCGGCTGACAGGCGGGGCATTGAATCGTTTGCTGGAAATAACGCCGGACGGAATGACCGCGCAGCTTGACCTGACCTTGACCGATGATCACCCCTGGGCGCAGGCGGTTGTTCTTATTACCGCTATTCCATTGCAATTGGTTGAAAAGCAGTAGGAATTACCTTACTTATGAGGTAAAGCATCAGGACTTGACGCTTGCAGAGGATTTATTTCCGGCCCTTAGGAACGAGATTGCGGCGCGAGACTGACGGCGCCTGAGCGTAATTTAAAGATTTGGAAGGCGCATAGCGCCGACCTAGCGACCAAGCGGGAGTGCAGCCTTTAGCGGCGCTTGAGCGGAATTTAAAGGTTTGGAAGGCGCACAGCGCCGACCTAGCGACCAAGCGGGAGTGCAGCCTTTAGCGGCGCCTGAGCGGAATATAAAGAGAATAGATAGTGAACGGATTAGTATGTCTGAGATAAACAATGAGCAAGCCGCTAAAAGCGCCGTAAAACCGGAAGAAAAAGAAGAAAGCTGGATCAGTATTCTGCTTTGGGCATTGCTCATTGCCCTTGTCTTCAGGACTTTTTTTTTCCAGCCGTTTAAAATACCGTCAAAATCAATGATGGATAATCTTCTGATCGGAGATTATCTTTTGGTGTCTAAAATGTCTTATGGCTATAGTCACCATTCACTTCCTTTCAGCCCGAATATCTTTTCCGGACGTTTTTTTGAAAGCCCGGTAGAGCGCGGGGACGTGGTGGTTTTCCGGCTGCCGCGTGATCCAAGTATATATTATATCAAACGTATTGTCGGCATTCCGGGCGATACCATTCAAATGCGCAAGAGCCGCCTTTATTTGAATGGAACCATTGTGCCGCGAGAATATGTCGGTGATTTTAAAATTATAAATGAATATGGCCATGAAGAAATATACCCGAAATATAAGGAAACCCTGCCCGGCGGAAAATCTTATATGACTCTTGATGAAGGCTGGAAAATAGGCGGGCAAGGTGATGACACGGATGTCTTTTTAGTGCCAGAGGGCCATTATTTCGCCATGGGCGACAACCGCGATAACTCGCAGGACAGCCGCTGGAAAAGAAGCGAGGGCGTGGGCTATGTGCCATCGGAAAATATTGTTGGCCGGGCAGAAGTCATCTGGCTGTCATTTGATAATAACGCCCGTTTGTGGGAATTTTGGAAATGGTTTCCTGAGCAACGCAGGGAACGTATGTTCACAGGCATTAAATAAGATGACCATATCACCTCAACCTGATATTACCGGTGCCTTAGGGCAATATGCGCCTTTGTATAAAGTCCTGGGCTATCGATTTAAAAATGCCGACCTCTTGCGCGAAGCACTGACCCACCCAAGCCTTGAGGGCGGGAAGCAATATCAGCGACTTGAATTTGTCGGGGATCGTGTTGTGGGCTTGGTCATTGCCGAATGGTTGTTTGAATATTACCCCAAAGTTGATGAGGGGGGGCTGGCAAGCCGCCATACTAATCTGGTTCGCAAAGAAACTCTAGCCGAAGTCGCTGTCTCAATGAATTTGCCCGAATATATACATATGGCAAAAAGCACGCAGGATAATGGCGGGCGGCAAAAAGCCACAATTCTGGCGGATGTTTGTGAAGCAATTATTGGCGCGGTTCATCAGGACGGTGGCTATGAAAATGTGCGAAAATTAATCCACAAATTCTGGAAGCCATATATCGCCCATGATACCATTGCCAGAAGAGACGCAAAAACCAGACTTCAGGAATGGGTGCAGGCCCGTCAAATTCCAACGCCGGCTTATAATGTGATTGAGCGCACAGGCCCCGCCCATGAGCCTTATTTTACCATTGAAGCCTGCGTTATGGATATGATGCCTGAATTGGGTAAAGGTAAATCCAAAAGAGAAGCAGAGCAAGTCGCGGCCCAAAAGCTTTTAAAACGACTGGAAAGTGAAAATAAACGTTGAGTAAGGTGAAAGAGAATAATCAAAACCATTGTGGATTTGTTGCCCTTCTCGGGGCACCGAATGCGGGAAAATCGACCCTGATGAACGCGCTGGTTGGCAGTAAAATATCCATTGTGACCCATAAGGTGCAGACGACCCGTACCCGGTTTATCGGCATTGCGATTCATAAAGAAAGTCAAATGATCTTTGTGGACACGCCGGGAATTTTTGCGCCCAGGAAAAGACTGGAGCGGGCGATGGTCTCTGCGGCATGGGCCGGGGCCAGTGATGCGGATGTGGTGGTTCTGCTTGTGGATGCAGAACGGCGCATTGATGAAAACACCCGCCGTATTATTGATGGTTTGAAAGAATCGGGTCAAAAGGTGATTCTGGCCATAAACAAAATTGACGCCATTCGGCGGGATAGTTTGCTTAGCCTGACAGAGGAATTGAACGCGGCGGGTAATTTCTCCGATACATTGATGATATCTGCGCTCAAAGGGGACGGCCTGGAAGATTTGAAAGATATGATCAGCACGCGCCTGCCAAAAGGCCCCTGGCTATATCCCGAAGATCAGATGACCGATATTACGGAACGTATGCTCGCCGCAGAGGTCACCCGTGAGAAATTCTTCCTGCGGCTTCATGAGGAACTGCCCTATGCCGCCACGGTCGAGACGGAAAGCTGGCAGGAAAAGAAGGACGGCAGCGTTCGCATAGAACAGATTATCTATGTGGAACGGGAGACTCAAAAAGCCATCGTTATCGGCAAAGGCGGGCGCAGCCTGAAAGAAATTGGCAAGATGGCCCGCGAAGAGCTGGAAGACATGCTGGGCCGGCGGGTTCATCTGTTCATCTTTGTCAAGGTCAGGAAAAACTGGTCCGATGATAAAGAGCGTTACGATAACATGGGGCTGGACTGGGTTGAATAGGCCTGCCTCTTAATCCTGTAAAACAGCGGCAATATGTTCAACGATCCAGTCGATCTGTTCATTTTCGATGATCAGGGGCGGGGCAAGGCGGATCACATGCTCGTGGGTTTCCTTGCACAGAATGCCCCGTTTCATCAAAGCTTCGCAATAGCTGCGCGCGCCGCCCAATGAGTGATCAAGTTCTATTCCGATAAAAAGGCCCTTGCCGCGAATCTCAAAAATTTTATTGGTTTTAATCTCTTGAAGCTTGCGCATCAGATATGCGCCCAGAATTTGGGAACGTTCGGCCAGTTTTTCCTCTTCGATCACCTTCAGGGCGGCGAGGCCAATGGCGGCCCCAAGAGGGTTTCCGCCAAAAGTACTGCCGTGAATTCCGGGGGTAAAAACATTCATCACTTCATTAGAGGCAAGGATGGCAGATACGGGATAAACCCCGCCGCTCAGGGCTTTGCCGACGATCAGAATGTCGGGCACAGCATTTTCTTCATGCTGGAAACAAAATGTTTTTCCGGTGCGGCCAAGGCCGGTCTGAATTTCATCCAGAACGAACAATATGTTGTTTTTCTTGCAGATTTTGCGTGCCTTGGTCAGGAAACCCTCACTTGGAATGATAATGCCGGCTTCCCCTTGGATTGGTTCCATTATCAGGGCAACCGTATTGGGGGTTATGGCCTGTTCCAGCGCAGGCAGATCATCATAGTCAATGAGTTTGAAACCGGGCGTGAAAGGGCCGAAGTTTTTTTTATATTCAGGCTCTGAAGACATGCTGACGGCGGTGATGGTGCGGCCATGGAAATTATCACGTACCACAATGATTTCCGCCTTGTTACTTTCAACCCCCTTGATTTCATATCCCCATTTACGGACAGCTTTGATGGCTGTTTCAACGGCCTCGGCCCCCGTGTTCATGGGCAGGGCCTTGTCCATTTTTGCCATTTGACATAGTTTTTCAAGAAACGGCCCCATTCTGTCATTATGAAAAGCGCGGGAGGTCAGGGTAATTTTCTGTGCCTGCTTTACCATTGCATCAATAATTTTGGGGTGGCAGTGGCCTTGATTGACAGCCGAATATGCGCTGAGACAATCCAGGTATTTATTACCGTCCGTATCCCATACCCATATGCCTTCCCCTTTTTCCAGAACAAGGGGTAACGGGTTATAATTATGGGCGCTTCTGCGATCGGCTTGATCGATTATATCTGATTGATTTGTCATATTTTTACTTTTTTCTGAGCAGGAGAATGAGGCGGGAAGATTTGCCGCCCGAAAAGGCTCGCGGTCAAATCTATGGTCAATTTTGCAGTGCTGTTCTGGAAATCCAGAGCCGGATTTATTTCCATAAGATCCAATGAGATCATGCGGCCTGAATCATGGATCATTTCCATACATAGCTGTGCCTCGCGATAGGTTAACCCGCCGGGAATTGTGGTGCCGACCCCCGGGGCAATGGTTGGGTCAAGGCTGTCCACATCAAAGCTGATATGGATATAGGCGTCTTTTTTTGCCACATCATCCAGAATTTGTTGCATGGCTTCGCGCATCCCGATTTCATCAATGCGGCGCATGTCATAGACAGCGACACCGGAATCCAGAACAAGTTTTTTCTCGTGAATATCAACGGAACGAATGCCGACTTGATAAATATCGGCGGCTTCCACCATAGGCACCTTGTGGCCGATGGCGAGCAATTCCCGCGGGCCATAGCCAGCGGCAACAGCAACCGGCATCCCATGAATATTTCCGGACGGGCTGGTATCGCAGGTGTTAAAATCAGAATGGGCATCAATCCAGATAATGCAAAGTTTCTTCTTCTGTTCAGCACAAAAACGCGCCACAGCGGCGATGGAACCGATGGACATGGCATGATCACCGCCCAGCATGATGGGCAGGCTGCCCTCAGAGATTTCATTGAAAATGGCGTCCTGTATATTCTGGCACCAGATGACATTCTCCCGCAGGTGACGATAGCCGTTTTTTGCTGAAGATTCAGGGTTTTTAGGCCCGAACAGATTACCGGTATCGGTAACTTTATGCCCCAGTTTTGTCAGCATGCCGGCTATCCCCGCAACGCGAAGTGCCTCCGGCCCCATAGTGGCCCCGCGGTCACCAGCGCCCGTATCACTCGGTACGCCAATTAAAGAAATATTTTTCGTCATGAAATAAAAAACCCTGTTTTGTAGAGATTCGTTATATTTATGCATAGTTTTGCATGGAAAAAGGAAAATGAAATTTCTATTTTTAGAAAATTGCCGAATATTATGCGGAGAACTTGATTGTTGCGACATATTGTTTTAAATTATTGAAAAATAACAAGTTAGATGAAAAGTATTTCTACGGAGTAAGGAATAATGACTAAAAAAAGAGCCATTGATAAAATTGACCTGAAGATTCTTTCAATTCTTCAGGGTAATGCCCGTATTACCAACCATGATTTGTCCAGCGAAGTGAATCTGTCGCCCAGTTCCTGTCTGCAGCGGGTGCGCCGTCTGGAGGATGAAGGGTATCTGGAATCCTATATGGCGGTGATTAATCTGAATAAGATTTGCCGAACGGTTACGGTTCTGCTGACGGTGAGCCTTCATGACCATACCAATGTTAATTTCAAGACATTTGAAAAAGTGATCAATGATTTCCCGGAAATTGTTGAATGTTACACGGTCAGCGGCAATTTCGATTATTTCCTGCGGGTTGTCTGTCCTGATATGGATCGTTATCTGGAACTGAATGATAAATTGATCGAAAGTATGGAGGGGGTCGCCAATATCAGCAGCCATGTTGCGCTGGCCACCAGTAAGAGCTTCAAAGGTTACGCCTTGGAAAAACTGGTGGAATGAGCGGTTCGGGAGAAGCGCAAGCGGATAGAGGCCAGGATGTTGTTAAATTGGAAACTGTAAAATATGATGGAAAACCGTCAGGATTCTTTACAGTTTTAAAGGGTCCGTCGGAGGTGTTTTTTCTAAACCATTAAAAACAAATGGTTTTTTATTTGGCGTAAAAATTGCATTAACTATAGTATACGCGTTTTTATGGGTTTGTGGTTTAGGGGCGTATTGAAAATAAACTTTAAATTGGAGGTAATTTCTTTATGAAACTTTTAAAAACATTTTTAGCGGCCATTTCGTTTATGGCATTTTCGGTGTCGGCCTATGCGGTTCCGATGACGGCAACATTGTCTGTTGACGGCAATATTGAGTATGACGCGGCTGGTGATGGAACCGGCTCATCTGTTGATGCCCTGTTTGGTGAACAAAACTGGACATGGACGGGGTCATTTGATTTTTCCACTTCCATGACAGGTACAGCACCAGGCTTTACCCAGGATGCCAACTGGTATCTTTCCGGTGAGGGGAGCTATGACTATGTGGTCTCTAATGGCCAGACTTCTGGTGGCGGTGGGGACGTGGACAGTTTTGGTCCGCTACATCTTGGGGCTGGTTCTGTAAGCGACTTGTTTAATGGGACGATTACGGGTTACGGCGATATCCTGCCGGCTCTTGCCGGGGCTTTGTCAGCTACCCCGTCATTGACGGATATTATTACGGCTCTGAACGGTATACTTGATCCTGCCTTTGCCATTCCGGGCTTGTTGCCAATGTCTATTACGGATAATGTTTTCTTTGCCTTGATTGGCAGCAATACGGTAGCTTTTGCTTCGACACTTGGGCTGACATATGCTGGCATGCCGGCGACTACGGCAATGGGCGCATTTGGTGGGAGCCTCACACTTATGGCTGTTCCGGAGCCAGGGGCGCTTGGCCTGCTGGCCCTTGGCCTGATTGGTGTTGTCATGGTGCGCAGGAAGCGTTTAGCGGTGTAAACTGTGGTTTTATAGAAAAGATCCAGAATTAAAACGGCTGAAGTTTTCTTCAGCCGTTTTTTATTGCCGCGTTATGCGGCCGATAATCCGCCGTCGAAGGCGAGTGCCTGACCTGTGGTGAAGCTGTTTTGATCGCTGCAGAGCCACATCATGCCATGAACAATTTCTTCTGCGCTGCCCAGCCGCCCCATGGGGATGCTATTGGCGATATTCTGTCCGCGTTTTCCCTCTTTATCCCCTTGCAGAATCTGATCCACCATTGGGGTGTGACAAGATGCCGGACATAGGGCATTGATGCGGATATTCTTGCGGGCATATTCCAGTGCCGCCGATTTTGTCAGACCAATGACCGCATGTTTACTGGCGGCATAGGCGGCAAGATAGGGCGCCCCAATCAAGCCGGCAACGGACGCCACATTGACGATAACGCCGCCCCCCTGAACCATCATCTGGTTAAGTTCCTGTTGCATGCAGAGGAACACCCCTCTGACATTGACCGCCATCATCTGGTCAAAATCTTCGAGGCTTATATCGCAAATCCGCACCAGTTCATTGGCAATGCCCGCATTATTGATGGCAATATCAAGGGCGCCAAAATGATCAATGCCGGCTTTGGTCATCGCTGCCACATCATGGGGGCTGCTCACATCACATGAAACGGCAATGGCGCGGTCAGCACCAAAGGCGAGCCGGCCCATGGTTTCGTCCAGTCCCGCCTGATTAACATCCGACAGCACCAGTTTAGCCCCGGCTTTACCAAATTCAAGGGCAGCTGTTCGGCCAAACCCTGATCCCGCGCCGGTGATTTGTACGACTTTATTGTCAAACCTTATATCCATGGATTTTTCCTTAGATTTTGTGATATTCTTTGAGTATCTCGATGGCTTTTTCTGCCAAAGGGCGGGTTAGCTTCCCGACGTCCTGCGCTTTTTTATTGGAGGCATTGCCGTCAAGACTGCGTTTCATGACGCCCTGAACAATGGCGGCGAGCCGAAAGAAGCTAAAAGCCAGATAAAAGGGCCAATGGTCTATATTGTCCAATTCCATGCGAGAGGCATATTCCGCGATATAATCCTCTTCGGTGGGGATGCCAAGAGTCTTGCGATCAATACCGCCCAGCCCTTTTATCAGGGAATCATGGGGCATGCGCCATTGCATGCATTGATAGGCCAGATCTGCCAAGGGATGGCCTAATGTGGAAAGCTCCCAGTCGACAACGGCGATGATTTCGGGCTTTGCCGGGTGAAAAATAAAATTATCCAGCCTGAAGTCGCCATGTATGAGGCTCACCCGGCCATCATCTTCTGGAATATTTCTGCTGATCCAACGGATCAATTGTTCCATAGGTTCAATATGTTCGGTCTCTGATGCTTTATATTGTTTGGTCCAGCGGCCTATTTGCCGATCAAAATAATTGCCAGGTTTGCCGTAATCGAGCAGCCCCTCCGCAGCTATATCCACGGAATGAATGGCGGCAAGAACGCGGTTCATCTCATGATATATGGCGGTGCGGTCATCACGTCCCACATCGGGCAGGGAGGGGTCCCAGAAAATGCGGCCTTCCATAAAATCCATCACATAAAACCAGCTGCCGATGATATTTTCATCAAGGCACAGGTGGCGGGGGCACGCAATGGGCACATCCGTACCGCAGAGCGCTTTTGTTACCCGATATTCCCGGTCAATGGCATGGGCGGATTTAAGCAATATTCCGGGCGGCTTGCTGCGCAGAACATATGTGCCGGATTGGGCCGTCATTAAAAAAGTCGGATTTGATTGCCCGCCGGCAAATTTCTTCAGGCTCAACGGCCCTTTGACGCCGTCCATGTGCCGTTCCAGATAGGCGTTGAGTTTTTGCTCATCTATCATCATTTTTCATTCCTGTTCACCGCCACGCAGGGGCGGCGTAAGATAAGGCAGGGTGAAGCCTGGTTTTTCCAGAGATTCACCTATTTCCATCCGGGCAATGCTGCGCAAATGAACCTCATCCGGGCCATCGGCGTAACGCAAGGCCCGGCCCCATGTCCAGATGTCGACAAGCGGCGTGTCCGGTGAAATACCCATGGCCCCAAAGACCTGCATGGCGCGATCCGCAATGGTGGTCTGCATATGCGGGACGATGGCCTTGATCATGGATATTTCTTTGCGCGCGCCCTTGGCACCGATCTTGTCAATCATATCTGCGGTTTTCAGGACGAACAGGCGCGCCTGATCAATTTCCATGCGCGACCTTGCAATCCATTCGCCAACCGCGCCGTGCTGATGCAGATATTTGCCGAATGCTTTGCGTTCCTGCGCGCGCGCGACCATTAAATCAAGGGCCAGCTCGGATTGCCCGATGGAGCGCATGCAATGATGAATCCGGCCCGGGCCCAGCCGGGCCTGCGCGATCATAAAACCATCGCCTTCGCCGCTGATAATATTGCTGGCAGGGACGCGGACATCCTTGAACAGAATCTCGCAATGTCCCTCGGGCGAATGATGGTTCATGATGGGGATATTTCGCTCTATAGTCACACCATCCGTATCCATGGGCACAATGATCATGCTTTGTTGCCGGTGGCGATCGTCATTCTCAGGATCGGTTTTTCCCATAAGGATCATGACCCTGCAATTGGGATGCGCCGCATTGGATATGAACCATTTTCGGCCATTGATGACATAATCATCGCCGTCCCGCCTGATAATGGTCTGGATATTTGTGGCATCGGACGAGCAGACATCCGGTTCTGTCATGGCAAAAGCTGAACGGATTTCACCCGCCAGAAGGGGGGCAAGCCATTGCGCCTTTTGCGCCTTTGTACCGAACATATGGAAGACTTCCATATTGCCGGTATCGGGGGCGCTGCAATTAAAAACCTCTGATGCCCATAGCACACGGCCCATGATTTCAGCCAGCGGGGCATATTCAAGATTACTCAGGCGCGTGCCGCCCTCATCATCTTTCAGATGGGGCAGGAACAGATTCCACAGTCCTTCCGATTTGGCCAAGGCTTTTAAGTCTTCCATAAAGGAGACCGGAAAACGGCCCGCCGATAGTTCATCATGATGCTTACGAATGCGGGGCGTAATATAACTTTCCATGAATTGCGACAGACGGCGGCATAATTCCTGTGTTTTTGGGCTATGGTCGAAATCCATATTCTTTCCTTTTAACTGAAGGTTATGGCATCCAGTCGATCCAGTCGGTCAAGATGCGGAATATTATTAAAACTGGACAGATGCATTCTGTCATGACCCAGATGGATATGGCTGAAACTGCTGTTTTTAATTTGGAGATTCAAATCAATGACTTTTTGAGGCTTCAGGTCAAGGATTTGTCCGAGGGCCATTGATATGGCGCCGCCGGAACTGACCACAAGGCATGTGCCGCCAATGCTTTCCTGAATTTGGCTCAAAGTATCCGTCACGCGGGATTTAAAATTTTCCCAGCTTTCCGGCAGGTCACCGGCCAGCCTGTTTTCTGACCATAATTTCAAGGCTTTTTTCAAACGTTGATAGAAAATCCGTCGGTCTCCCCGTCGATCTCCCATGGGCGCTGCGGCGGCTTCATGGGGGTGCTGGGCCATAAAGGCATGATACAGGGCCTTAAAGTCATATTCATTGAGGCCTTCCTGACGGGTTGGGCTGACGGTACAGGGCTGGGCCATAAGAATGTCTTCGGCCGTCTGGCTGTGCCGCAACTGGGTTCCGGTGAAAATATGATCAAAGGTAATATTCCGTAGTGCGAAATAAACCCCGAGATACGCCGATTGCTGATGACCCAGATCAGAGAGCCTGTCATAATTTTCCGAATTAAAAGACGCTTGCCCATGCCGGACCAAATATATTTCTGCCATTATCTATTTCTGCTATTGGTATCCTCATTACTGGATACAAGAATACAGGAAGAATTATTATTTGTGAAATTTATTATATATATGATAATATATTCATGAAACTAATAGTTAGGGGCGTTTCCTCATGCGGCTTAATCAGGTTGATCTGAATTTATTCGTTGTCTTTGATGCCATATATACGGAACGTAATTTAACGCGTGCCGCCGAAATATTATATTTGAGTCAGCCAGCGGTGAGCAACGCACTCGCCCGCCTTCGCCGGACATTTGATGATCCGCTTTTCATCCGTATGCAAAAAACCATGGTGCCGACTCCCGCCGCAGAAAATATGATTGGCCGCATACGCAAGGCCTTGCTGTTGATGAAGAGCAGCTTGCAGGATGAGGGCGTTTTCCATGCGGAAAAATCCGACAAGATATTCCGGATCAATATGTCTGACCTGATTGCTGCGATGATCCTGCCGCCCGTGGAGGAGATGGCCAGGGCCAGGGCGCCGGGGGTTAATCTGGAAAGCTATCATATCCCGAGGCAGGAGCTGGCCAGAGAACTTGCGATGGGAACGATGGATTTTTCCATAGATGTGCCCTTGTTAAATGATCCACAGCTTTGTCATGCGCCGCTGCTTAAAGAACGCTATGTCTGCATGATGCGTAAAGATCATCCGCTGGCCCGCGAGCCGCTTACCATGGAAAATTACCTCAAGCTTAGCCATATTCATGTTTCCAGCCGCCGAAGCGGGCAGGGCTATGTGGAAAATGCGCTTAATGCCCTTGGCCTGCGCCGTCATGTTCATTTGCGGCTTCAGCATTATATGGTCGCCCCTCTGGTCGTGATGCGGTCTGATCTGGCCCTGACCGCCCCCTTGGCCCTTGTTCGGCAATATGAGGCCCATATTGTGGAACTGCCTTTTGATCTGCCTGATTTGGAATTACATCTTTACTGGCATAAGAGCCGGGATGCTGATCCGGCCAACCTCTGGATGCGCCGTAAAATCATGGAGGCGGCTTTAGGGCTTCCCATGGAGAATGAACATTCTATACTGACGCAATAATAAAATCAGAAAGAAGTCAAAAAATTATGTTGGAAAATGAACTGGCGTTACGAGTATTTTTTTTCGTTGGTATATTTGCGGCCGTTGCCATTTGGGAGGCATTAAGCCCAAAGAGAGTGCGGCTGATCAGCCGGGGTATCCGCTGGACTCATAACCTGTCTCTGGTGATATTGAGCAGCCTTTCCATGAGGCTTGTCATTCCTTTTACCGCCGTTGGTGCCGCTGCTTTTTCGTATGATCAGCAATTTGGTCTGCTGCACTATCTTGATGTACCCTTTGTCATGGCGGTCGTTATGTCGTTATTGATGCTGGATTTTCTGATTTATCTGCAACATGTGATTTTTCATCATGTGCCCATATTCTGGCGTTTGCATAAAATTCACCATATTGATCAGGAAATTGATGTGACGACAGGGGTGCGGTTTCATCCTGTTGAAATGATCCTCTCAGCCCTGATTAAATGCGCGGCTGTATTGTTGCTGGGGGTGCCCATATTGGCTGTGGTCATATTTGAAATTCTGCTGAATGCGACGGCCATGTTTAATCATGGCAATATCAATTTGCCAAAATCTGTTGACCGGCTGCTCAGGCTGTTCGTTGTGACGCCGGATATGCATCGGGTACATCATTCGGTAATCCCAAGCGAAACCAACAGTAATTTTGGTTTTAACCTGCCCTGGTGGGACAGGATTTTCAGGACATATAAGGCCCAGCCCGCCGCAGGGCATGACGGGATGAAAATTGGGTTGCAGGATTATCAGGACATCACAAAGACTGATTTATGGTCACTGATAACCATACCCTTCATATGGGGCAGTGATAAAACCCCTCCGGACAGAAATTCTTCTGTTGTAAAATAATATAATGCTGTCAGACATGGCAGTATATTCACTAATTATGCTGGTGCCTCTTGAATATTTTATGAGTGGTCGTATTTATATTCTAGATTTACAAAAAAAATATGTTAAATGAAGATATAACGACAGGAGCCTGCGACTGTGAGAAACCCTAAAATAATAATTATATTGCTTTTGATTGTTGTCGTTATCGTTGGTTGGTACCTGACCAGAAAACGCCCGCTTTTGGTCGAGGTTGCCACTATTGAGCAGCAGGTTCCGATCAAGGTATTTGGCCTTGGCACGGTTGAGGCCCGTATCGCCTCGAAAATCGGTTTTACCGTGAGCAACGCCATCGCGGAATTGAATGTTGATGCGGGCGATCATGTACGTCAGGGAGATGTCCTTGCCCGCCTGAACAACACCGAACAGAAAGCCCGCCTTATCAGGGCCGAGGCCGGTGTTTTATCCGCCGAGGCGGCTATAAAGGGCGCGAAATCATCCATTAATAATGCCAAGGCCGTTGTGGCGAAACGAGCCAGCACCAACAAGCGTCAGCGGGCCTTGTATTTAAAGGGAACGATTTCCGAGGAAACGGCAGAGCAATATAAGCTGGAACTGGATATTGCAAAGACCGACCTTGAGATTGCCAGAAGCAATCTTCTGGCGGCAGAGGCCGCATTGGATAATGCCCGCGCACAGCTGGAACTGGAGAAGGTCACCTTTGAACAACATACCCTGAAAGCCCCCTATGATGCGGTTATTGTTGCCCGGCACAAGGAGCTGGGTTCGGTGGTCAAGGCGGGGGAAGCCCTGTTCACCCTTGTTGATCCCGATACGGTCTGGGTTCTTGGCCATATCAGTGAAAGCCGGTCTGGACTGGTCTCCCTTGGTCAGTCCGTTGAAATCCGGCTTCGGTCCCGTCCTCATGATCTGTTCAGGGGGACGGTTCAACGCATTGATATTGAAAGTGACAGGGTGACGGAGGAACGTCAGGTTTATGCCTCATGCGAGAAATGTCTGGAAAATTTCAATCTGGGGGAACAGGCGGAAATCTACGTCCAGACGGTAATTCTGGACAAAGCTCTGATGGTTCCTGAAAATGCCGTTGATGATTTTGATGAACGCCAGATGAGGGGGACGGTCTGGGTGCTTCTTGACGGCGAGTTGAAACGGCAGAATGTCATTTTCGGCCATCGCACACTTGATGCAAGGTTAAGCATTATTGAAGGCCTGCCGGAAAAGGCAAGGGTACTGACGCGGCTACCAAAACTGTTGAAAGAAGGCCGTCAGGCCAAGGTAAAGACTGAGAAAAGCTCATGAACCTGGCTTATC
>JALSHF010000084.1 GCA_026982375.1 Emcibacter sp.
TGGGCTGGGTGCGGACGCCTTTCCAGAATTCATCCTGTTCTTTACTTTCAAACATATCCTCAGGTTTTGCGTCCAAAAGCCAGCACATCAGAATATAAGCGATGACGACGATGCCGCTTGCCGGGGAAAGCAGGCCAAGAATGGCGACAATACGAATGATCGTTGCATCAATGCCCGTATAGTCAGATATTCCGGCGCAAACGCCGCATATTTTCCCGTTTTTCTTATCAAGATATAATTTGTTATATTTTGGCGTTTCGCCTGGGTGATGGCGCGTCATGATTTTCCCCTCCACTCAGGGGATTCGGCATCCAGAATACGTTCAATATTCTGGATGCGGCGCTCTATTCTTTCCGCACTGTCCCACATTTCCGTAAGGATTTTTTCATCTTCCGATGTCAGCGCCCTGGATTGTTTCCATTTTGTTACATAATGAAAAATAATCATCAGGGGCGCGACAACAACCATAAACAGGATGCCCAGAGTTTCCATTTTTTGAACCTTTCTTCTTGCTAAACCCCCTAACAGGGACGGTTTATTTGGCTTGTGGCTTCTTGGCCTTGGTCATTTTGGCTTTTAAGGCCGCCAGATCTTCTGCCACCTGCTGCTGGGATTCAAGGTCGGAAAATTCTTCACTTAACGATTTCTCCCTGCCTATATCAGCGGCCTCAACGCGGCTTTCTGTATCATCAACACGTTTTTCCATCTGCGTAAAGCGGATCATGACGTCACCAATCCGGTTATCATAGAGTTTTTGACGTACTTTAAGCTGACTTGTTGCGCTTTCCTGCCGCTCAACAAGGGAGCGCTGCTTTTGCTTGGCTTCCTTTATTTTGGCTTCCAGACTGATAATGTCGCTTTCATATTTTTTCAAAGCCTCATCAAGGGGCGCGCGATCTTCGGCAAGACTTGTCGCAAGTTCCGCCATTTTTGCCCGTTCAATCAAGGCGGCATTGGCCAAATCTTCGCGGTCTTTGTTCAAGGCCAATTCAGCCTTACTATACCATTCATCCTGCGCGTCTTGCAACCGCGTCAAATTACGTTCCATCTCCTTACGATCGGCAATGACACGCGCGGCAGAGGAACGTACTTCGACCAACGTGTCTTCCATTTCCTGAACCATCATGCGGATCATTTTTGCCGGGTCTTCAGCTTTGTCCAGAATGTGGTTTATATTTGAATTTACAATGTCTGTAAGGCGGGTAAAAATGCCCATGTTCTTTCTCCAGTTATGAATTTACACCCCTCTCGTGATACTCGAAACATAACATTGCATGATGCGTGCCAACTATGAAGAAAATCCCCAAAGCATTGATTTATAATATCTATTTTTATAAATCATATTTTTCTTGCCATTCTCATCTTAGTGAAATACACTATTAATTAGTGAAAATTAATAAGATTTAATAAAATGCGCATAAATTCACCGCAAGACCAGACCATCATCGGGGAAAGCGCGGCTTTTCTGGAGATTATCGACCAATGTTCGCGGGCGGCCAAACATGATCGGCCTGTTTTGGTGATCGGGGAACGCGGCACGGGCAAAGAATTAATCGCCGCCCGCCTGCATTTTTTATCGCCGCGCTGGGACAAAAGCTTTATTCAGGTGAATTGCGCCGCCTTGCCCGAAAATCTTCTGGAATCGGAATTATTTGGTCATGAAGCCGGGGCCTTCACCGGAGCCAGCGTCCGGCGCATTGGCCGGTTTGAGGCGGCCAATAATGGCACCCTGTTTCTTGATGAAATTGCCACCACTTCCTTACCCGCGCAGGAAAAACTGCTGAGGGTCACAGAATATGGCAGCTTCCAGAGAATCGGCAGCAGTAAAACCATCCAAACCGATGTCAGACTGATCGGGGCAACGAATATCGACCTGCCAACGGCCGCAGACAGGGGCGATTTTCGCCATGACCTGCTTGACAGGCTTGCCCTTGATGTCATTACCTTGCCGCCATTACGTCATCGGCGGGATGACATTCTTTTGCTGGCCTACCAATTCGGGCAACGGGTCGCACAGGAACGAAAATGGGCGAGCTTTCCCGGTTTTTCCGATGATATGACCGATGCGCTGATGCAGCATAGCTGGCCCGGTAATATTCGTGAGCTGAAAAATGTTATCGAACGCGCTGTTTACCATGCGGAAGATGAATTTACCGCCATTGATGCTATGGAAATTGATCCTTTCGAATCGCCCTACCGTCCCCGCGCCAATATGCGAATGCCCCCTATTGAACCCGCGAGCATAGAGGATAATCCCAAAGACAATATGCCGCAGGAAGAGCGCCGGATTTCTAACGGCAAGCCCATCGACTATACCCAAACGCTCGCCGCCATAGAGTGCGGGATTTTGAAAGATGCACTGAGAAGCAACAAACATAACCAGCGGGATACAGCAAAATTCCTTAATCTTACCTATCATCAGTTACGTCATCAGCTCAAAAAACATGACTTGCTTTAGCCTATGTCCGGTTAATCAAAAAACGATAACTGAGCACAGACAGGATACTGGACAATAGCATCATCGTGGTCATGGGCAGAATGTCATCGCTATGAAGCAGGCCAAGAATCCCGCTTAAAATACCGGCCATAACAAATTGAGACGTGCCAAGAATCGCGGTGGCTGATCCGCTGTTATCTTCAAAATCCTCAAGAAAACAGGCAAATGAGTTGGGCATGATAATACCCGCCGCGCCAACGGACAACATGATCATCGGCACCACCATATATATATTCTTCGGATCAATGAAAGCCAGATCAACAACCTGCCCACCCCAGAGCGCGGCATTGGCCAGTAATTGTATGATAATGCCCGCCCCGATCAGCTGATGAGGACTGAAAATATTCAACAAGAAAGGATTTAAGCGATTAAAGCACATCATGACGATAATATTGATGCCAAATAAAACCGGAAAGAAATCCGTTGAGACCCCAAGATAGGAAATATAGGCAAATGCAGATCCCGTCAAAAACAAAAACATCACCGATGAACTAAAGGTCTGGGTAACCATATAGCCCACAGCCCGGCGATGGGTCAGCACGCGGCGGTAGCCGTCCCAGACCTTGGCAAAATTTAATTTACTGGTCAATGCTTTCTTGCGCTCCGGCAAACACAGAAAAATAATCACCAGAGAAATCAACGCATAGCCCGCCAGAAAAACAAAAATCATCCGCCAATCAGAAAAATTTAATATAATCGCCCCCACCGCCGGGGCAACCAGAGGCGCGAGCATCATCACAACCCCGATCAGGGCAAACATTCTGGCCGCTTCCTTGCCAGTAAAGCGATCCCGGACAACAGACGGCGCGATCACGGTGACAAACCCCCCGCCAAAAGCCTGAACAAACCGGCCAAAAATTGCGGATTCAATATTGGGGGCAAATATAATGGCAATCGTCGCCAGAAAAAAAATAACAACCCCCGGCCCGCCGACACGCCGGCGGCCAAAATGATCGGACAATGGCCCGCCCACAAGCTGTCCCATGGCATAGCCCAAAAAGAAAGCCCCGACCGTCATCTCTACCATACCAATACTGGTACCAAAGTAATCGGCCATATCCGGCAACGCCGGCAGATAGGTATCAATGGAAAAAGGCGTCAGCGCCACAAGGGCCGCCAGCAGAATCGCCAATATCCTTGGGGAAAATTCAGGTCTCATCTTAATGTTTCAATCCAGGGTCAGGTCCAATAGTTTCAGGCCCAATGGTCTCAGGCCCAATGGTCTCAGGACAGCAAATGGCCCGAGCGTTTCTTTTTGGTTTGCAGATAATGGTTATTATGGGCATTGGACGGAAAACTGTGCGGGACCCTTTGCGTCACGGTCAC
>JALSHF010000085.1 GCA_026982375.1 Emcibacter sp.
CTTTTCATCCTGAGCGGTCATGCATAACCTCATTCTGCAATTTTAGGTCCATTCGAACTATTAGGCAGACCTTCCATTGTTATCATGCCATTCAAAATAGAAAAATGACAACAAAAATTTATTTTAACAGGATATTTGTGATCTCTTTTAACTGGGTTCTGGCCCTGAGAAGATAAAATCCCTGAGCCGCAATATGGTTCTGAAACAAGAAACCATCCGCATCACAATTAGACACAATCATCGGATCAAGGTCAATCGCGGACGACAGGCTTTGTGCCAGCTGGTTCCAGCTATTGCCCACATCTTTATCTGTAATAACCTTTTCAAAATCAAGCCTCAGGCCCTTTAACAATAACCAATAGGCATAGGTTCGCCCCTTGATGTTATAGAATAGGTCATCGGCCTTGGTATCAAGAACACACCCAATACCATTGTCAATCTTCTGAGCGATCTCATCCGATGCGGATCCGATATCAAGGGAAAATTTGTCCAATGTTGACAATAGGTTATCTGTGCGCCTTTCAAAAACCGCATCGCCAACCGCAAGCCTTTTATTATAACTTTTCAGTTTTGAAAGTGCGCTGTTATATTGTTTTTCCGCAGGTGCCACGAAAAGAAAGATGGACACAGAGGGATCCCAATACCATCTGTCGGGCGCGTAATTTATCCCGCTTGCCACATCTTGTAATTCCTTATCGACCTGACTTGACCCACGGGTACGGCTCAGCTGGTCTTTTAATTCTATGGCAAAGATGGCATTGGCAGAAATAATGCCCTTTTGGTAATGCGCCATATTATCGAGCACGGCCCCCGGCTTAAACCAGGGGTCATTGGAAATCCAGGAATGCTGATTGACTTCCCGGTCTATCATAGCCGCTGACATGGCCACAGCGTGACTGCCAATGCTCGTATCTTCAAGGCTGTGGGCGGCATAGTCTTTGTCATCATTGATATTCTCAACGATGACCATGCCAATCAAATAATAGAAAAAGACAAACAGGGCAAGCCCTGCCAGAGTTCTTCGGCCTATTTTCCAGGTTATTCTTTCCCGCAGCCAACCGAATATTCGCTTAAGTCTTGCCCACATGTCATCCGCCTTTAACTTTTGTCTGAAACTTAAGACTTCCAGACTAGTTTTTGTCTAATTCTATAACCACTCTGTCTGTAGAACCGCTTGTTCCGGGAAAATTGGTAAAAAGGGCTTGAACCATATGCGGCATAAGTTTTGGCAAGTCTTTGCTACGGCCTTTGCTTTCTACGGTGCCTTCAAACAAATTTTTCTGTCCGTCAGCATTTGGCCTGATAATCATGGTGAGCTTACGCGTATATTTAACATAAGATCTTACATCCCGATCAAAGGGGGCATAAGAGCGCCATAAAAATGGACTTCGATAAAAGCCATAACCCCAATGGGGCGAATACCAATAGGGGTTATAAAAATAAGATCCATATCCACCATATACCCCATATCCAAAGGAGAAGCTGGACCCGCTGCTCCTGACCATTACCTTTCCATCATCAACAGAATAATCCAGCTCGACAATCAAGTCTGCCTTGCCGTCGCCCGCAGGAACATAGCCCTGTCTGGAAAGATAGGATCCTACAATATTGGCATATGATGCAAATTCAAGGCTCGTCGCTTTTGCCGGGTCCGCCGGTACAATCGAAACTGTTTCGCCATGAGGCTTGGGAAGTTCGTGGAACCGCGATACATCAGACCTGAATGTATTGCTACAGGCCGATATTAACCCAACCATACTCAATACAAAAAATAATTTTACTATCTTGGTCATAATTTTCACCCTATCGGTTATCCCTCTCCACAAGTGATATCCCTAAAGATAATAGCTTACCATCAAGATTGCAAGAACCCAACGATATTGTGAACCTCTTTCAGGATAGGGGCAGACAGGGCGCGGGCTTTTTCCGAACCGCTTTTAAGGATTTGATCAATATAGGTTTTTTCATCCGTAAGGCGCTTCATCTCTTCTGTTATCGGCCCTAAAACAGAAACGCTTAATTCCGCAAGATCCTTCTTAAATGCCGCAAACCCCTGCCCGTCATACCTTACGCAAATATCCCCCGCCGTCTGATCGCTAAGGGCGGCAAAAATATTAATCAGATTGCGCGCTTCGGGGCGATCTGCCATTTCCTCGATTGTTCCGGCTATGGGGGCGCTGTCTGTTCGCGCTTTCCTGATCTTTTTAGCAATGGTATCCCGGTCATCGGTCAGATTAATCCGGCTGTTTTCTGACGGGTCGGACTTGCTCATTTTTGCAGTGCCGTCCCGCAATGACATGACCCGTTTGGCTTCCCCCAATATCAATGGCTCGACAACAGGGAAAAAATCCACGCCATAGTCACTGTTAAATTTCTGGGCAATATCACGGGCCAGTTCAAGATGTTGTTTCTGATCCTCGCCCACAGGAACATGGGTGGCCTTATATAACAGAATATCGGCGGCCATCAGATCAGGGTAAACGTAAAGACCAACGCTGGCCCGTTCCTTATTCTTGCCGGCTTTATCCTTGAATTGGGTCATACGGTTAAGCCAGCCCATCCGCGCAACACAGTTGAAAATCCATGCAAGCTCCGCATGTCCCGGAACCTGGCTTTGATTAAAAATTATGCATTCCCTGGGATCAATACCGCTGGCAATCATGCCGGCGGCGACCTCTCGCGTTGCCTCACGCAGTGCAGCCGGGTCTTGCCAGACGGTTATGGCGTGCAAATCGACAACGCAGAAAATGCTTTCATATTTTTTTTGCAAAGCCACCCAATTACGGATCGCCCCAAGATAATTACCAAGGGTTAAATTGCCCGTAGGCTGAACGCCGGAAAAAATGCGCTGCTTGAATTCAGTCATGACTTATTCCTAAGAAGTATTTTGGACATACCTCAATTATATATTTAATAACAAGACGTGATTTATGGCCTCAAATTCCCATAGGGTCAAGGGAGCTGTGAAATCTTTCATACCGATTTTTATCGCAAGGCTTTATCGCCGCAACCATACCCATAAAACCAATATCCATAAAAAAAAGGCCACTCTTGAAAGAGTGGCCCAAGTCTAGGGAGGAAACGCCCACGAAGGGCCTGAAAGATATTCCTACACCAAGAACATCTCTCACAACTATATTTAAGGCTAATCAGATTAAAATCAAGGGAAAAATTATCTTTATTTTACAAAGACTTAGCCTAAACACAAAAGACACACTGTGACATTAATGCAACATAAATTCAGGCCGGAAAAAACCGTTTTATTTCAAAGAACTAGCCGACTTCATATGTAAAAAGAATATTTTTATCACAGGAATGCATTTCCCATATAAAATGCATTTTATGGCTATAAAATTTAAGGGAATATTTTAAAAACCCTAACTCAGGGAAATAAGCTCAAAGGCTATCACGGCCCAGATCATGCCCCATACAACAATGGTAATCCCTGTTGTGACCAATATTTTCTTGCCAATATTAGCCTTAACAGGTGATCCTGGCTCTATAATACCGGCTTCATACTCTTCATCACTTTCATGATGGCCCTTTACGCCCCATGGCAACACCATGAAAAATACCAGCCACCAGCAAACGAGAAATACAACCAGATGATTTGCAATTGTCATTTTATATCTCTTCCAGTTCTACGAGTGTCCCACAAAAATCTTTCGGGTGCAAAAACAGGATTGGTTTGCCATGCGCCCCTGTTCTCGGCTCCCCACTGCCCAAAATACGCATACCATCA
>JALSHF010000086.1 GCA_026982375.1 Emcibacter sp.
GGCAAAATGGGTGTCTGTCTGGACGGATCGCGCCATCGAAGCCTTCACCCCCATCGCCAAACATGTGTTGGGCGAGGGCGCTGCTGACGCCATGACGTCAATCCGCGCGGAAATCACCAAACGGGCCCAAAAGTCCGGTATTGAAATATAGGAGCAGACCCATGAGCAGGATTGTATCAATCACCTTGCAGAATAATGACGATGCCCGGCCCATCATTGAGGCCATCGAAAAAGATAACCCGGAAGCCACCGTCAATATCTATCCGGCCATGGTCAAGATTGACTGTGAGGGTCGCCTGATCATCAAACAGGAAACCGTTGAAGAGCTTCTGGGCCGGGAATGGGACGTGCAGGAATTGCATCTCAGCCTTGTCAGTATCGCAGGGAATGTGGATGAAGAAGACGATTATTTTGAGTTGAGCTGGAACGTATAAAGGAGCAGATGATGTCAGGAAAAAGAAAAAGCAAATTGGGCATTAAGCAGAGATACTCCATGCTCACGCGCGGCCTTGGCTGGGATACCACCTATCAGGATATGGACAAGGTCTTTCCCTATGATAATTACGAAGGTATCATCATTCATGATTGGGATGGCTGGGAAGATCCTTTTCGCCTGACCATGGATGCCTATTGGAAATTTCAGTCTGAAAAAGAGAAAAAACTTTATGCGGTGATTGATAGTTTCGCGCAGAATAATGGTCATCTGGGTATTACGGATGCCCGTTATGTCAATGCGTTGAAATTATTTCTGACCGGCGTATCGCCTCTGGAATATCAGGCCGCACGCGGGTTTACCCATGTGGGCCGGCAATTTCGCGGGGTGGGGCCAAGGGTTGCCTGTCAAATGCAGGCCATTGACGAATTACGTCATGTGCAGACCCAGATACATTCCATGAGCCATTATAATAAATATTTTGACGGCCTGCATAGTGCGCCGCATATGCATGATCGGGTCTGGTATCTTTCGGTGCCAAAATCCTTCTTTGATGATGCCCGTACGGCAGGGCCATTTGAGTTTCTGACCTCTATCTCCTTTGCCTTTGAATATGTGCTGACCAATCTGTTGTTTGTGCCGTTCATGTCAGGGGCTGCTTTTAACGGCGATATGGCGACGGTGACTTTTGGGTTCTCTGCCCAGTCTGACGAGGCGCGGCATATGACTCTGGGGCTGGAAGTGATTAAATTCATGCTGGAACAGGATGAGCGCAATATTCCGATCGTCCAGCGCTGGATGGATAAATGGTTCTGGCGCGGCACACGTATGCTGGCTCTTGTGGCCATGATGATGGATTATATGCTGCCAAAACGGGTTATGTCATGGCGGGAGGCATGGGATATTTACTTCACCGAAGCGGGCGGCGCTTTATTTGCCGATTTGGCCCGTTACGGGATCAAGCCCCCGAAATATGCCGATATCGCCACCAAAGAAGCCGAGCATATCAGCCATCAGGCGTGGCATATTTTCTATAATTATACCCATGCGGCGGCATTCCACACATGGGTTCCTGAAAAGGACGAGCTGGATTGGCTGTCCGAAAAATATCCGAACACCTTCGATAAATATTATCGTCCGCGCCTTGAATATCTGGATAAGGAAGAAAAAGCGGGGCGGCGTTTTTACAATGATACCCTGCCCATGCTGTGTCAGGTCTGCCAAATCCCCATGGGTTTCACCGATATGGATGACCCGACAACCATATCCTTTGAAGTCTCTGAATATAACGGCGATAAATATCACACTTGTTCGCTCGGCTGCAGGGACATATTTGATTATGAGCCTGCAAAATATGTTCAGGCCTGGTTGCCGGTTCATCAGATTTATCAGGGTAACTGCGGCGGCGCCGAGGTGCCTGATGTCCTCAAATGGTACAATTTTAATCTGGGGGCGGACAATCTGGAATATAACGGCTCCCCTGACCAAAAGCTTTGGGACGAATGGCAGGCCCACCGCAAAAAAGCCTGAACCTGAAAATATATTAGATAAGGATTGATGAGATGTCTGTAGCTTCCATCGGAAAATATGAATTTGAGCCATTGGATAAAGTTGAAAATTTCCATGGCAATCAGTTGACTTACTTTAACTGGGAACAGCATTTGCTGTTCTGCGCGCCGGTCTGCCTGCCTCTGCCCCCTGAAATGCCCTTTGCGGCATTGGTGCAGGAGGTTTTGCCCGGCGTTTATAACAAACACCCCGATTTTCAGAAAATCAACTGGGATGAGGTGACATGGACTCTAGATCAGGCAGATTTCACGCCTGATATGGGCAAAAGCCTTGCCGATAACGGCCTTGGCCATAAGTCTCTCTTGCGTTTCTGGACGCCGGGTCTCGATGGCATAAAAGGCAGCCATAGCTGATGACTTACGCGCTTACCATAGAACCCATTGGCGAGGTCCTTGAGGTCGAAGAGGGACAAACCATTCTGGATGCGTGCCTTCGGGCCGGAATCTATATTCCTTACCAATGTAATCACGGGCTGTGCAGTACCTGCAAGGTTGAGGTTGTTGAAGGGGATGTTGATCTGGGGGATGCCTCGCCATTCGCATTGATGGATTTTGAACGGGATGAAGGCAAAGCTTTGGCCTGCGTCTGCACGTTGCAAAGCGATGTGGTGATCGAAGCGGATATCGAAGAAGATGAAGATGCCGAATATCTGCCGATCAAGGACTATGTGGGACAGGTCACCGAGATCACAGATTTTACAGCGGACATCAAGAAAATCGTCATCTCGCTGAAGGAAGATATAAAATTTCAAGCGGGGCAATATATCCAGCTTGCCATACCCGGCGTAGAAGGCTCAAGGGCTTTTTCCATCGCCAACCTGCCGAAAAAGGCCGATCATATAGAATTGCATGTGCGAAAGGTCGCGGGCGGCCTTGGGACGGCCTATTTGCATGACATATTGACAGAGGGGGATGATCTGTCCTTCTCTGCGCCTTATGGGCAGTTTTTTGTGCGTAAATCACAGCATAAACCAATGATTTTCATTGCGGGCGGTACGGGGCTATCAAGCCCGAAATCCATGATAGATGAATTGCTGGATGAGGGGTATTCTCAGGAAATCACCCTGTTTCACGGGGTGCGGGCCAAGGCAGATATCTATTATCAGGACTATTTTCAGGCTCTTGCAGAAAAATATGAAAATTTCACCTATATCCCCGCCTTGTCCGAGAATAAACAAGGCGATGACTGGGACGGGGAGGTTGGTTTCGTCCATGAGGCGGCGGTGCGGCATTTTAACGGCTCTTTCGCCGGCCATCAGGCCTATCTTTGTGGCCCGCCGCCAATGATAGAGGCGGCCATTCGGGCCTTAATGAAGGGCCGCTTGTTTGAAAATGACATCTATTGCGAAAAATTCCTGAGCAAAGCAGATGGCGGCGGTGACAAACGTTCGCCATTGTTCAAAAGAATATGATGAATAAAGGGTTTCAGATCAGCATACAGGGGTCTGACAAGATTGTTACCTGCCGGGAAGATGAATCATTGTTGAGTGGTCTGGCGCGCTACGGTCAAAAAGAAGTTCCTGCAGGATGCCGTCAGGGCGGCTGCGGGGTGTGTAAAATAAGGGTGTTAAAGGGTGAATTTGAAACGGGAAAAATGAGCATAAAGCATGTTTCAGCTATGGAAAAAGACATGAATTTTACGCTGGCATGCAAGACGTTTCCCAAAAGCGATATGGTGATAACGGTTAACATAAAAGGAGACAGGAAATGGCAATAAGTGGAGTCTTACGTCCGGGGTTTGTACAGATACGGGTATTGGATATGGCGGAATCTATCATTCATTACCGGGATAGAATTGGTCTGGAAATGGTCGGCACAGAGGCGGATGGCCGCGTGTATCTCAAGGCCTATGATGAATTTGACCGCCATAGCATTATACTGAGGGAATGTGATGAGGCAGGTCTGGATGTGATGGCCTTTAAGGTCAGCAATGAAACCTATTTGGATGAATATGAAGAAAAGCTGCGGGGGCAAGGCTTTGAAGTGACGGCCATTGCCGCAGGCGAGCAACCGGGGGTTGGGCGCAGGATCAGTTTTATGGCCCCAACGGGGCACCGGTTTGACCTTTATGTTGATATGGAATTGTCCGATAATGGCCCCATGACCAATAATCCGGATGTGTCCCAGCTTGACCCGCGCGGTATGAAAGCATTGCGGTTTGATCATTGCCTGCTTTATGGCGGCGACATTGACGGCACGAAGAAGGTCTTTGAAGATATTTTAGGCTTCAGCACATCTGAAGTGGTTGTTGATGATGATACGGGCATGATCATCGCCCTGTTTCTCACCTGCAGCAACAAGGCCCATGATCTGGCGCTTGTTCGCCATGAGGAAGATGGAAAACTGCATCATGTATCCTTTCTGGTGGAAGACTGGACATCGCTGCGCGATGCGGCGGATATCATGACCCGCTATGATATTTCGCGGGATATTGGCCCGACACGTCATGGGATCACGCGCGGCCAGACCATCTATTTCTTTGACCCCAGCGGCAACCGAAACGAGGTATTCTCAGGGGGCTACGCCTATTATCCCGATAATCCACTTCGGGTTTGGCAGGCAAGCTCTGTTGGCAAGGCTATTTTCTATTACGAGCGTGAACTGAATGACCGTTTCATGACGGTTGTGACTTAAATCAAAATAAGGACATAGAATGTCAAGCAAGGCAGTGATGCATTTCATCAATGGCGACTATACCCCGGGCACGTCCGGCAAGAAATTTCAGAATATCAACCCGGTTGATGGCTCGGTGATCTGCGAGGTGCATGAAGGACTAAAGCCGGAAGTGGATGCGGCGGTCAGGGCGGCAAAGGATGCCCTGCGCGGCCCCTGGGGCAAGATGACCATCGAGGAACGGATTGCCATCCTCATCAAAGTGGCGGATGGGATTAATGCCCGCTTTGATGAATTTCTGGACGCGGAATGCAGGGATACCGGCAAGCCAAAATCACTGGCGCGTCATATTGATATTCCGCGCGGAGCCGCCAATTTCAAAGCCTTTACCGAGGTCATAAAAAATGAGGCGGCGGAGGCCTTTACCATGGCAACGCCGGATGGGGCCGGTGCCTTGAATTATGCCATTCGTACGCCCAAAGGGGTCATTGCGGTCATCTCCCCGTGGAACCTGCCCTTGCTTTTGATGACATGGAAAGTGGGGCCTGCCTTGGCTTGCGGTAATGTGGTGGTGGTGAAACCCTCGGAAGAAACCCCGCTGACCACCTCATTACTCGGCAAGGTGATGAATGAGGCCGGCATGCCGCCGGGCGTTTACAATGTGGTCAATGGCTTCGGCCCCAATAGTGCCGGCGCGTATCTGACTGAACATCCTGATGTGGACGCCATTACCTTTACGGGCGAGACAAGAACCGGCACAGCCATTATGAAGGCGGCGGCCGTGGGCATGCGTGATATCTCCATGGAGCTTGGCGGCAAGAATCCGGCAATAGTTTTTGCGGACTGCCATATGGATAAGGCCATCGAAGGCGTGATGCGTTCGGTTTTTGTCAATTGCGGTCAGGTCTGCTTGGGGACAGAACGGGTTTATGTGGAACGGCCCATATTTGATGAATTTGTTGCCCGCCTTAAATCAGGTGCGGAAGGATTAAAGCTCGGGCCGCCGGATGATGAGGCGGCCAATATGGGCCCGCTGATCAGCAAGGAGCATCAGGAGAAAGTGCTGGGTTATTATGATCTGGCCAAAAAACTGGGCGCCAATATTATTACGGGCGGCGGTGTGCCGCAGATGGCGGGCGATTTATCAAACGGGGCTTGGGTTGAACCAACCATCTGGACGGGGCTGGATGATGACAGCCCGATTATGCGCGAAGAAATATTTGGCCCTTGCTGCCATATTTCCCCCTTTGATGATGAGGATGAGGTGATCGCCCGTGCCAATGATACGGTTTATGGTCTAGCCAGCAGCATCTGGACGGAGAATCTTTCCAAAGCCCACCGCGTCGCGGGGCAGATCGAAAGTGGCATTACCTGGGTTAACAGCTGGTTTCTGCGCGATTTAAGAACAGCTTTCGGTGGGTCAAAACAGTCTGGTATTGGCCGCGAAGGCGGGGTGCATGGCCTCGAATTTTATACAGAAATGCGCAACATCTGCGTAAAACTCTAAGGGTAAGATATGACAAAAATCAGTCCGGCAGACGTGACCAGGGCCGCAGAGATATTACGGCATTCCCATGAGAATAAGGCGCCATGCGATGCACTTCATGACTTTATTGACGCGAATGATGTTGCTGCGGGCTATGCCATTCAGGAAATAAATACAAACTATTGGCTTGATCAGGGCCGAAGGCTGGTGGGCCGCAAGATTGGTCTGACCGCAAAATCCGTGCAGAAACAGCTTGGCGTTGGTCAGCCTGATTTTGGTATGCTTTATGCAGATATGGCTTATGTGGATGGTGAGGATATACCGCTGGACCGCCTGATGCAGCCCAAGGTTGAAGGCGAGATTGCCTTCGTTCTTAAAGGTGACCTCTCTCAGGAGAATATGACCATCACGGATGTTATGCAGGCCATTGATTATGCCGTAGCCGCCATAGAAATCGTTGACAGCCGTATTGCGGATTGGGACATTAAAATTATGGATACGGTGGCAGATAATGCCTCGTCTGGCTTGTATATTTTGGGTACAGAGCCCCGCCAATTGTCAGAAATTGATCTGCATTTATGCGGCATGGTGATTGAATATCGGGGGGAGCCGATCTCCACTGGCGCGGGGGCGGCTTGCCTTGGCAACCCGTTGAATGCCACATTGTGGCTTGCGAAAACAATGGTCGAAGCGGGACGCCCTCTAAAAGCCGGCGATACCATTCTGTCTGGTGCCCTTGGCCCCATGGTCAGCGTTAATGGTCCCGGCGTTTATGAACTTCGCATATCAGGATTAGGCTCGGTCAGAGCTTCTTTTGTATAAAGGTAAAAAAATGACCAAGGTAAAAACAGCTATTAT
Organism: Emcibacter sp.; assembly: GCA_026982375.1. Taxonomy (GTDB): domain Bacteria; phylum Pseudomonadota; class Alphaproteobacteria; order Sphingomonadales; family Emcibacteraceae; genus Paremcibacter. The sequence continues at coordinate 6,959 of JALSHF010000086.1, forward strand.
TGGCCCGGGAAATATCGGCACTGATTTGATGATCAAGATAATGCGCACGAGCGACACTCTGGAAATGGGGGCCATGGTCGGGGTTGATCCCACATCCGATGGCTTGGCCCGCGCCGCGCGCATGGGGGTCGCCATATCATCTGATGGTATCGAAGGCCTGCAGAAACTGGATGTATGGAAAGACATTAAAATTATTTTTGATGCCACATCGGCTTATGCCCATAAGCATCATGATGCGGTATGCCGCGCGGCGGGAAAAATCATTGTGGACCTGACCCCGGCGGCCCTTGGCCCCTACACTGTGCCGGTGGTGAATATGGATCAAAATTTAAATGAGCCTAATGTCAATATGGTGACATGCGGCGGGCAGGCGACAATTCCCATAGTGGCCGCCGTCAGCCGCGTGGCCAAAGTTCATTATGCCGAGATTATTGCCAGTATTTCCTCCAAATCAGCGGGGCCGGGCACGCGGGCGAATATTGATGAATTTACCGAAACCACGCGCCGCGCCATTGAAAAGGTTGGCGGGGCCGGAAAAGGCAAGGCGATTATCATCTTAAATCCGGCAGAGCCGCCAATGTTAATGCGCGATACCGTTTTTACCCTGAGTGAAATGGCGGATGAAAAGGAGATTGAAAAATCAATCATGGATATGGTGAAAGAGGTTCAATCCTATGTTCCCGGTTATCGCCTGAAACAGAAGGTACAATTTGAACGATTTGGTGCCAATAATCCCCTTAAAATTCCGGGCTACGGCGAATTTGAAGGCATTAAATCGTCCATATATCTGGAAGTTGAGGGCGCGGCCCATTATTTGCCCGCCTATGCCGGAAATCTGGATATCATGACCTCTGCGGCATTGGGAACCGCAGAAAAACTGGCCGCCCTGAAATTTGGAGCCGCAGCATGACCCATAAAAAACTTTATATTCAGGATGTGACCCTGCGGGACGGGATGCATGCCATTCGCCATATGTATGGCATTGATCATGTGCGCGATATTGCCCGCGCCCTTGATGAGGCAGGCGTGGATGCGATAGAAGTCGCCCACGGCGACGGCCTAAACGGATCAAGTTTTAATTATGGTTTTGGCGCGCATACCGATTGGGAATGGCTCGAAGCTGTGGCGGAAGTGCTCAATAATGCCGTTTTGACCACGTTGCTTTTGCCGGGTATTGGCACGGCCAAAGATTTGCAGAGCGCCTATGATCTGGGCGTGCGGTCGGTGCGGGTGGCCACCCATTGCACTGAAGCCGATGTCTCGAAACAGCATATCGAAAAGGCCCGCGAGATGGGTATGGATACCATTGGATTTTTGATGATGTCTCATATGATAGAGCCGGATCATTTGGCGCAGCAGGCAAAGCTTATGGAAAGTTACGGCGCGACCACGGTTTATGTGGTCGATAGCGGCGGCGCGCAGAATATGGATGATGTTGCCGCCCGATTAAAGGCCTTTGACAGGATTCTGGACCCTGAAACCCAGCGGGGCATTCATGCCCATCATAATTTAAGCCTTGGGGTGGCCAATAGTATTACCGCCGTCCAAAATGGCGCTATTCGCGTTGATGCCAGCTTGACCGGTATGGGGGCGGGGGCCGGTAATGCGCCGCTTGAGGTTTTCATCGCGGCGGCGGATCGCATGGGCTGGAACCATGGCTGTGATTTATACAAATTAATGGATGCGGCGGAAAATCTGGTGCGTCCGTTGCAAGACCGACCGGTTCGGGTCGACCGGGAAACCCTGAGCCTTGGCTATGCGGGGGTTTACAGCTCTTTCCTGCGTCATGCGGAAGCGGCGGCAGATATGTATGGCCTTGATACAAGGGAAATTCTCGTGGAACTTGGCGCGCGAAAAATGGTCGGTGGTCAGGAAGATATGATCGTTGATGTCGCTCTGGATTTATTAAAACAAAAAGAACAAGGAAAAGCCCTATGATGGATTTGAACGCAATTGCGGAATTTGTTGATGATGCCTCACGCTATGCCAAGGCCATACCGCAGCTTTCCGAAACGGGCAAAGACCTGACATTACCGCAGGCTTATGAGGTGCAGCGTCTCTCTGTGCAGCGCCGCTATGATCGCGGACAAAGACAGGTTGGGGTCAAGATGGGCTTTACTTCGCGGGCTAAAATGATCCAGATGGGTCTTGATGAGATGATCTGGGGACGGCTGACCAATGTGATGCTGGTCGAAGATGGCGGCGAGATCGACCTGAAGAATTTTGTCCACCCCCGCGTAGAACCTGAAATAGCTTTCCTGCTTAAAAAGCCATTGGAAGGCATTGTCAGTCCCGCCGAAGCGATGTTATCGGTGGAGGCGATCGCGCCCGCATTGGAAATCATTGACAGCCGCTATGAAAATTTCAAGTTCAACCTGCCTGATGTTGTGGCGGATAATACGTCCACATCGGCTTATGTTGTCGGGCCGTGGGTGCGGCCGGATATTGATTTCAGCAACCTTGGCATGGTGATGAGCTTTGATGGACGGGCCGTGCAAATAGGGTCCTCAGCCTCGGTTCTGGGGCACCCGCTGCGGGCCTTGGTCGGGGCGGCCAAGCTTGTGGGCGAAGATGGCGGGCGGCTTGAGGCAGGCTGGACTATCATGGCCGGCGGCGCAACAGCCGCCGAAGCCCTGACCTCTGGTCTTCATGTTCGTCTGGAAGCGCAAAATATGGGATCTGTCAGTTTCAGCGTGACATAAAGCGTTCTTTCAAGAAGACCATCAGTCTCATAATATCCCGGCTTCTGCGAGCACCGTAAGCAGAACGGACTGGATGGCAATATGGCCATCTGTATTCTGCCAGCTTTCGTGAAGGGAATGGCTGGCTTTGTTAAGTCCGCCCCGGCTCATGGTAATGGCGGGCATACCCATTGAAATGGCGATATTGGCATCAGTGGAGGAGACAGCCAGTTCGGGCGTCGTCCCCATCAAGGACATGGCGGCCATCGCCCGCTGAACAAGCGCCGATTTCACATCACCCTTGCCGGCGGGACGCAGACCGATATGCGCTATCTCAACGGTCAGGGGCGGCCCTTCACTGCGGGCGGCATTTTCTTCGTCCAAAGCCGTCATGACGGCCTGTTTAAACATCCGGTCCATTTCATCAAGCTTGCGGACAGTCGCAGAACGCATATCAACTTCCATCCAGGATTCGAAAGGAATGGAGTTAATGGAGGTGCCGCCGCCAATACGCCCGACACTGATGCTGACCTTTGGCCCGGTGGCATATATATCCACGCCGCCCACAGCCATTTTCTCCATGGCCCGGCCCAAGGCGTGATGGGGGTTTACGGTACCAAAAGCCCCCCATGAATGCCCGCCCGGGCCATGAAAAGTCACCCGGTAGCGATAGGAACCGACAGCGCCGTAAACCAGCCGGTTATTCCCGCCGTCAATGCCGATAAAACTGTCAATTCCCGGTCCGCCTTCCCGCAACAGATATTTTACGCCGCGAAGATCGCCCAGACCTTCTTCGCCCACGGAACCGACAAACAGGATATCGCCATCGGTTTTAATGGATGCCGCCTCCAGCGCCCGCACCATTGCCGTAATGACGGCCAGTCCGCGTGCGTTATCGCCAATTCCCGGTGCGGTATAAAGATTGCCGTCGATCTTCACGTCCACATCTGTGCCTTCGGGAAAGACTGTATCAAGATGGGCCACGATGGCAACGGTATGGCCGCCGCCCTCGCCTTTGCGGCGGGCGATTACGTTACCCTCTTTGTCTGTTGTAACATCGGAAAGCCCCAGCTTGCGGAGCATTTGCGCAAATTTTTCCGCCCGTTTCTGTTCCTTGAACGGCGGGGCGGGAATTTCATTTAACGTGATCATATCATCGATGGTTTTCTGGTCATGTTCCGCAATATGCCGGAGCGCCAGCTTGACCGCGCTCTTTTGTTTCAGAGCCGCCATATCATCGCTATAGCTTTGGATTTGCGGCACGCTCTGTTTTGCGGACAAGACATTGGGCACCATCCCTGAAACCAGTGTCATGGATAGCAGAGCGGCGAGAGACAATATTTTTTTTGTAATGGGGGACATATTTTATATTTCCTGATTATTCGCTGGTATTTTCACGGACTGTTTCATTGGCATATATTGCGGTGCGGGCCGGTGTTTCTGATGTCATGACGCCCCGGTACATGCCCGTGCCATTCATGGAAAAAACCACCTTGCCCCCGGGGTCTATGGCAATCACTGCGCCGTCGCCGCCTTTGGGTTTAAGCAATTTGATCACCACTTGTTTTGCCGCCTGTTCCAGTGTTTCGCCGGCAAACTCCATGCGGGCGCAGATATCTCTGGCCACGGTATAACGCATGAAATATTCGCCGTGACCCGTCGCCGATACAGCGCAGGAATCATTGGAGGCATAAGTTCCGGCCCCGATAATGGGTGAATCCCCAATCCGGCCATAACGCTTGTTCGTCCGCCCGCCTGTTGACGTGCCCGCAGAGATATTTCCATTCCGGTCCAGAACCACGGCCCCGACAGTGCCGAACAGCGCCGCCTGACTGGCCTCATATTCTGCAAATTTACCGGGCTCTTTCAGGCGTTTTTTCAGCAACATGTCCCGCCGTCTTTCGGTCTGGAAATACAGCGGGTCGGCAAGGGAAAGATTTTGTTCAGCTGCAAACCAGTCGGCGCCCGCTCCGGCAATGAGGACATTATCGGTTCTTTCCATGACAGCCCGGGCCGCTGATATGGGGTTGCGGATACGGGAAGAGCCGGCAACCGCGCCGGCATCCATATTGGCCCCGTTCATGATCGCCGCGTCATGGCGGGCGTTGCCGTGGGAATCCAGCGCCGCCCCGCGCCCGGCATTAAACAGGTCTGAATCTTCCATGATCATGATGGCGGCCTCAATCGCTTTCGGGCCATCGCCGCCATCTTGCAGAATATGCGCGCCGGCCTTGAGCGCCTTGCCCAGAACCGCGCGATATTGTGCCGCGAGCTCTGCGGTCATCTGGTCATGGGCCTTGACACCCGCGCCGCCATGAATGGCAATCACCCAGTTGGGCCGGGAGCCGACATCCGGAATCTGGACGGGTCTTTGAGCTGCCGGTTTTTCTTCGGCCCATAATGACAAGCTGCTGTTTGCCGATATAACTGCCAGAGACAATAGTGTCAGTGACAGTATTTTGGAGGCTATTGTTTTGGTCATAATCTCTTTTCCCTATATTTAACCAGCGGGCCTGAATTTAACAAGCGGATGTGGATTTAATAAACCAGCTTGGCGGCCACAACGGCCATCTGGGCATTGCTGTGCCCGGCCCCCCGGACAATACCAAGCCGCCAGCCAAAAGGCACGTTGAATTCTCTGGCTTTTTTCTGCGCCTGATTAAAAAAGCTGTGACCGCGTTCAAAACGATGAACCCCCTGCCGCATGGCTTCGGCTGTGCGGCGAAGGCTGGAGCTGGATTGGTCGATATCCTGATCCCCCAACAATATAACCACATCTTTTTGCAATGCGGCTTTCAAATTTTCTGCGCTGATTTTTGCATCTTTAAGACCATAGGGGAAAATTTCGGTAAAATCCGGCATGGTATACCAACCGGCATTGGCCGCAATATACCGCTTTACCCTGGCATCTGGTTTATAAAACAGAAACCGGTGAACAAATTGCGACCCGGCAGAATGCCCATAGAGGGTATATTCCTTTTGCCGGCTGTCCAGAAGGTCAACCACTCTGCTGAACAGAGGCTCTATGGCTGAGAAAGCCCAGCTATCCTCGGCCTGGTAGACATTGTCCCTGCCTTTGAAAACGCCGCCCAGATTATATTTTTCCGCCTTGGGAAAATTCTTTTTCGAGAATTCAGGCGCAATGATAATCAAGTTGTTTTCTTCTGCCAGCGTGGCCCATTCATCACGGTAACGATCCGCATCCCGCCCGGTACCGTGCATCACAATGACTATGGGTAAATCCCGGATATCTTTTCTGTCCGGGATATAGGTCCAGACGGGAATGGCGGAGCCAGTCCATTGCGTAAACAGAAATTTGTCCTTGCCCGTCGTCAAATCAATCTTTTCGCCGTCCATCAGTCCAGAGGATATATCAGCGTTCTGACCCGTGGCACAGCCACTCACCAACAGAACAACTGTCAGGAGAAATACCAGATATAAGGTCCAGAAGGCCGAGCGGATATAAATGAAGTTCATGAATTTCTCCAGTTCAAGGGCAATTATCTAAAGATTTTTTAAAATGTCACCGGCCTTTACAGGGACCAAAGGCCGGTGACGATAGAGATAGAAAGATGGTTGGTTATCAGAAATCAAACCGTAATTGCAGGTAATATTCCCGGCCGCGAATGGAATGTACGGAAGAATAATAGCCTCGGGATTCATCAGCCAGAGGTGGCGTGGAGTCCGTCAGATTATTAATACCGAACCGCAGGCGGGTCGTGCTGTCGGCAAAATTACCGAGCTGAAGCCTGTAATCAACATAGGCATTGACTTTTGTCTGGCCGGCCACTTCAAAGAAATCATCTTCGCCGTCGCCGTCAACATCAACATTATCCGCGCTGGTGTCAAAGAAGCCGGAAACAAACCGCAGGGACGCCCCCGCGCCCCATGCCCCGTTACGCCAGCTTAATGATGCCGTGCCGCGCCATTCGGGATTGCCGTTAATTCTGACGCGGTCCACGTCCAGCGCATTGAATTCCCCTTGAAACCTTGGGTCACTGACCAGCGCCACAAGCTCTTCATTGCGGAAAATGTCAAGCTTTTGAAGCTTGGAGAGTTCAAAGCGAACTTTAAACCGGCCAATGTCATCCGCCTGAAAACCGGCCTGAATGCCGATATCAAAGCCCGAGGCCTTTTGACGATCCAGATTGATATAGGGGTCATTGACAAATAATACCTGTCCCGCGACCGGCACCATGGCCCCCGGGTTGGCCGCATTATAAGCATCAAACAAGGCCTGATCCTCTGCGGTTACGCCGGCGCGAATAACATTCGGGTTTGAACTGCCGTCAAGACGCCGGACATAATCCAGTGCCAGAGCCTCCTGCACACCAAAATTATCAATGATCCCGACCTGTTCAAAGCTCCAGTAATCAAAGCTCACATCAAAAAAGTCCAGCCAGGAAACATCAACCCATTCTTTCACATCCAGCGTTAAACCCAAAACCACGGTCTCGGTATCTTCGGATTGAAGGGCCGGATTGGAAACGCGCACGGAACGCAGATTTGCATCACCGGTATCTTCTGGCTCACCAATGGCATTTTCCCGGATAAAGTCAACATCGCCATTGGCAACGCGGCTCACATCACCCCGGTTTAATTGCACCAGATTAGGGGCGCGGAAGCCCTTGGAATAGGCGGCCCGGAAATTAAGCCCCTGCACCGGAAAATATGAAATGGCGAATTTGGGTGTTACCGCCATATCCTTGAGGTCATCAAAATATTCCCCCCGAATGGCCAGTTGGAGGTTAAGCTCATTGCTGATGAAACCATCCCCCGGCGCAATAAGCGGCACCAGCGTTTCTGCAAAGCCGGCGATTACATTGCGGTTGGCTTTGGAATCCATGGTCGGGCTGACGCTGACGATGTCCGAAACACCGTTTCTGATGCCGTCAAACTGGATCGTACCGTCAAGATGCGGGTCACGGTCTTCTTCATAACCTTCATTGCGGTAATCAATGCCGACAGCAATACCAATATCCCCGGCCCAGTTTGAGAAAACATCTGACCTGCTGAACCGAACATCGGCCGTCAGCAGGGATGTATATCCTGTATTCTCCACATCTACATTAATGGCCTGTAGCTGCTCATAACTGTTGGCGTTTGAACCGAACGGGTTAAGGGCGTCCGGCGTTGAACGTGCAAGGGCCTCTGTCAGAAGTGTTTTTGACAGGCGGTTTTCACGGTCTGTCGTCTTGTTCCCGCTGTATCCCAGCGCGGTTTCCCAGTCCCAGCCTTCATAGTCACCGCGAAGCCCGGCGACGGCCCGGAAAGTTGTCGATTTTGTCCGAATGATCCGGGGGCCGCCAGCCTGAGGCCGCCAGTTGCGGATAAGAATATCATAGCCTTCATCAGGCACATCACCGGCTTCCAGAATATCCAGACGGTTATCGGTGCCAATGGCGCCGAACGGGTTATAATAATTGGTTTTCGGAATAACGATGCCATCCGATGTGGTCATCGGGCTGGCCGCGCGCTGGGCCATTGTTTCGGCCTGATAAAAGAGGAACTCACCAAAGCCTTCCATGCCGTTATCAAATTCATGTTCGGCCAGGGTATAGAAATTATAACGGTCCGTGTCAGATATAAGCTGCCGGCCCAGTGCGGTGCGGTCATCAACAGAAATTACCTGACCTTCACCAAAACTGTTTACAGGCTGCAGGCCGTTAAAATCATACCTTAGCTCCGACGGGGTTGACCCTTCGCCAATGGCCATACAGCCATCAATTGTGCTGCCAATAGCCACCCGTGACCTGCTGTTGAAATCACAGGGCTGAATATGGAAAACGCCGCCGCTGGTCAAATCCCTGTCGGACAGGCCCAATGCTGCGGCTGCGGCAGAATCAACGTCAACATTCTCATCTTCGAAAATGCCGCTTACCCTGTCAAATGCGCTGATGACCTCAAAGCGTCCAAAGGGTGAACTGCTGGAGGTGTTTCTGAAATCCGATGATTGCGCCCAGGGTGAATCCCCAAGGAAATTCCGTTTGTCAACATTGTTGAACTGACCATCCAGCTCTGACGCATAGAGGCCGTCGCGGGTATAAAAGGAACCGGTAACGATCACTCTTGTTTTATCTTCATTAAATTTAAAGCCGGTGGCGAAATCAACGGAGAACTCATCGGAATTGGTTCCCTCCAGCATATCGCGCCGAAAAGTGATCCGCGTTTTATCATAATCTGTTGATAATATGGTATTGACCACACCAGCCGTTGCATCCGCCCCGTAAAGCGCAGATGCCCCGTCTCTGAGTACCTCAATCCTGTCAATGGCCCCTGAGGGGAAGGCATTTACATTTGTAATCTGGCGCGGAACAGATCCCACATCCTGATTAATGCCGTGCGCCGTAATCCGGCGGCCGTTCAGAAGAATAAGTGTATTTCCGGTACCAAGGCCGCGCAGGTTAACGGTGGCAACATCACCGCGGGCATCATTTGGCCCGTCTGCTGAATCGTTAATTTCAAAAGATCCCGCCTGCGGCAGATTGGCCAGAATATCGCCGGTACCATTTTCACCGTAAGAATCAAGGTCGTCTCTGGAAAGTGTGGTAACGGCCATGGCCCCGGAATCCGATGCCCCGGCGATGCGGCTGCCTGTGACGATCACTTCGTCCAGCACTAATGTGTTGTCCGTTGCCTCATCCTCGCCGGCAACCTGCAGGTTGCTTTCATAATAGGCATTTTCCTCTGCCGTCACCGACAGGCTGATATTCTGCATCATCGGACGGGCTTCGCTCACGATAGCATAGGTGTTGTTATCGGTGCGTTTTACGGAAAGCCCCATTCCGTTCAGAAGATGGGAAAGGCCTTCTTGCGGACTATAGGTGCCGTGCAGGCCATTCGTATTTATTTTTTCAAAAAGCTCGTAAGAATATAATATCTGTATCCCGGTCTGATTGGAAAATGCCCTTATGGCACTGGTTAGGGATTGTGGCTTTATGTCAAAGTCATGATAGGATCCCGCGTCCGAGAAGCTGTGCCCCGACATTGATGTGGAGGCCAGCATTAGGGCCGTGACGGCGATAACAGATACGGTATTTTTCAGTTTTCTCATATTCATCTCCCATTAAATGTAGGAGCACCTCTTGCCATGACCATTCTTTTGCGAATGTTAAACCTTGTTAAATTTTTCGGGCGCTCTACAGGGAAGACGACAGGAAAATAATAAACCCCTAAGTAAAATTATCCATCAGGATAAATTTTGTGCTGAATATCATTCAAATAAGGTTTTTTTTCTGACGCCGGGCCAGTATAATAACATCCTTCTCCCGGACAATCTTCACGGGAAGCGCCACCTCCAGTGCATCAAAGAAAGAGTTTACTTCGCCCAGCCTGAAAACACCACCGGCAACGAGCTGCGCAACACCATCATCGGCAATGATAATTTTTTCAACAATATAGGGCTGTATTTCACGGATGATTTCTGCCAGAGATTTCTCATCCAGAATGATTCTTCCCTCCCGCCACAGGAGAGTACGGCTGACCAGCTCGCTTTCTAGCTGGACACGTTGCAGTTTTTCCCGGCCAAAAGTTATTTGATCCCCGGCCATCAGAAGTTCTTTTTTCTCCGACAGGGTTTCCTTGTCCTGCGTTATGGCAAGTGGCGTAAAGCTTGATTTGACTTCCACCGTGCCTTCGGCCACCAGAACACTGATCTGCGCGCCGCGCTGGCGGATATTAAAGGCTGTTCCCACCGCCCGGACAAAGGCATTCTGTACCGCAACTTCAAAGGGCCGGCTTTTGTCTTTGGCGACTTTGAAAAACACTTCGCCGCGCATCAGGTGAAGACGGCGTATGTTGTCTGTCATGGCGACTGAAATCTCTGAATTTGTGTTCAGGGTCATGACCGAACCATCTGACAGCATGATCATTTTCTGTTCACCGATGGCTGTTTGATAGGATGTCACGCCGTATTTGGAGGCCGGCGATTGCCAGAACCAGACACCGCTCATCAAAATGAGAATAGTGGCCGCAACGGCGGCCAGCTTTCTGCGGAGCGTGTATCCTTCCTTGTGAATTCTGTGCGCCCGGACAAGAGCGGCGGTTTCTATAACAGCGGCCCCAAATTCGGTTGTTTTATCAGGATTATGCCGCCGATGATTCTTTGATATGGCCTTCATGTTCGCGGACAATGCCTTAATTTCTTCAAAGGCGGCCAAATGAGCGGGATTCTCATTGACCCATGTTTCAAAGGCCTTGCGTTGTTCATTCGTGATTTGATCACTTTCAAATCGGGTGAACCAAAAGGCGGCCTTATCGTGAAGATCATCGGTTTTCAAATTCATATTCACCCCTTGCTCCTGTTTTTTCTGTTACCGGGTTTTTTATGGTCAGAAAAGGAAATTACCTTATTGCCCTGAAAAGCCTGACCGGAATATATGGCCTGTATTTGTATTTTTCCGCGACATACGGACATGCCCTTTGCCACATGATTTTCAATGGTGCTGATAGAAACGTTCATAATTTTTGAGGCCTCGGCATAGGTGACATCAAGAATTTTGATCAGGATGATGGCCTGTTTTACCCGCGGGGTCAGGCTATTGATGACGGTTTCAAGCTTCTCTATGCTTTGGCGCCCTTCGGCGAATTGTTCCGGTGTCGGGGCGTCATCTTTTATTTCATATAATGACGCATCGACCATCTTGTCAGCGGAATTTCGGGTTTCCTTGCGAATATGATCCCGGTAGGTATTTTTTGCGATACTCACAAGATAGGCTTCAGGGTTTTTGACATTTTCCCAGTCGGCGACCTTGTGAGCCTTCAGAAATGTTTCCTGAACGATATCCTCAACATCTTCTTTTTGATAGCTTTTCCGCATCAAAAATTTCCGGATATTCAATTCATACCGTCGGAAAAGCTCTGATACAAAATTTTTGCCTTCTGAGTTTGACATTAAATTCACCAAAATTACATAAATATACATATCGTAGACATGTATTTTCTCAAAACCCCCCAGAATAAAAATAAATTAATTATAGGCCGTATCTTTTTTGCCCGACTTGACTGGCCCCTAAAATACAGTAGGCTTTATTCTTCAGAAAGAATAAACAGGAAAAATACTTTATGGGAAGAATTTTGCACCATATTCTTTTTCTGCTCCTGATCTTTTTTATCAATCCGGCTGCCGCCGATGAGACGGACTGGAGCGAAAAGAAACTGGGAAAGGCCATCATTCATGCGGAAAAGGCTGCCGCGCGGAAAAACTGGTCCCGCGCTATTATATACGGTGAAAAGGCGCTTCGGGCAAGTTCTGTTCTGGATCAGAAGACCGATGCCAGATATATAAATATGCTTAAAAACCTCAACCGCTATTACGATAAAGCAGGCCGCCTGCAAGAAGTTGCCGCGCGGGTGAGGGCGGCTTATTTCCTGTCCAGGGAACATCTGGGGCCGGGCCATGAAACGACCATGATTAATCGCAGGCTTTACTATAAGCTTCTTATTGCACGCAAGGCCTATGAAAAAGCCATTCCCCTTGTTCTGGAAAATATAGACATCATTAAAAAAAACGATGGGCCAGAATATAAATTACATCATTACCTGACCCAGCTGTTCTCGCTTTATGGTCTGACGGAACAGTTGGCAGCACAGGAAACAAGCCTGCTTGAACTTCTTGAGTTAAATGAAAAATTATTTGGCAAGAATGATGAAAGCAGCAGTGAAATCAGAATAATTCTGGCAAAAAACTATTGCCGTCAGAATAAAATAGACGAATTCGTAAAAATAAACAAAAAATATAATCTTCAATATACCTGCGTCATTAACGAAAGATAATGTGATTATGAGAATAGACAGCCTGAACACCCCATGTCTGATTGTGGATAAAGTAAAATTATTAAATAATATCACCCGGATGCGAAATCACACAGCTTCGCTTGGCGCCCGTTTGCGTCCCCATGTCAAAACGACGAAATCCGTAGAAATTGCAAAATTATTGTTTGATGACGGCATCGGCCCCATCACGGTTTCCACTTTGAAAGAGGCGGAATTTTTCTTCAAAGGCGGTTTCCGGGATATTTTATATGCGGTCAGCATCGTGCCATCAAAATACCGCCGGGTTCATGACTTAATGCAGGCCGGCGCAGAAATAAAACTTATCCTTGATGATATTATGGTGGCACAATCGATTATTGATTATGGCATTCAACATCAAGTCCGCTTTGATATTTTAATCGAAATAGACAGTGATGGGCACCGGGCAGGCATACGGCCTGAGGATCCTTCTGTTATGGCGATAACCAGATTATTGCATGAAAGCCCGGGGGCAAATTTTCTGGGCTATATAACCCATGCCGGAGAGTCTTATAATTGTACAAATATTAAGGCCATAAAGAAACATGCCATTCAGGAGCGGGACGCTGTCGTCAAATGTGCCGAGGCGGCCCAAAAACTTGGCATAACGTCAGAAATCGTGAGTATGGGTTCCACCCCGACCGCAACATTTTCCGAGGATTTGACCGGAATCGACGAGCTTCGTGCCGGCGTTTTTACTTTTCAGGATTTATTTCAGGCCAATCTTGGTGTTTGTCAAATCGGGGATATTGCGCTGAGTGTATTAACCACCGTCATCAGTCACAAGAAAGACCAGAATCGTATCATTATAGATGCCGGCGGCATGGCCCTGTCAAAGGACCGGGGAACCGCCGGACAAAAAAATGATCGCAAGTTCGGTCTGGTCTGCACCGTTGAATCGGGTGAGATTATTGATGATCTGATCGTGGAAAGCGCAAATCAGGAGCATGGTATCATTACGTCACTTTCGGGGCGTGACGTTGACTTTTCCAGATATCCAATCGGAAGCCTGTTCAGCATCTTGCCGAACCATGCCTGCATGACCGCCGCCGCCCATGATGAATATCATATTTACGGGGAAGAAAAGGAAATCCTGCATATATGGCCCCGCTGTCACGGCTGGTAGTCTGAAGCAGCAGGCCCTCGATGGAAAATATGTGCTTCTCTTGACAAATGTGGTTGGTATATCCATGCTTTGGCCATGAAAATTTATATTAAAAATATGGTTTGTAACCGATGTATTATGGTCGTTACTTCTGTGTTGAATGATTTAAAGCTCAATCCTGTAAAAATATCGCTGGGGGAAGTGGATTTTGGGGATTATGCTTTAAGTGATGCGCAGGTCAGCGATATTTGGAAGCAATTGGAGCCTTTAGGTTTTGACGTGATCAATGACAAGAAAAGCCGGTTAATTGAAGAAATTAAAAAGCAGATCATTAAATTGGTCCAGAAGCAGGATGGACTGCCCTATTCGAAATTATCAGACTATATGACAAAAAATATTGCTTATGAATATAATTATTTAAGCACTCTGTTTTCTTCTGTTGAGGGCATAACCATTGAACGATATTATATAAATCAGAGAATTGAAAAAGTGAAAGAATTGCTTGTATATGATGAGTTCAGCCTGACGGAGATTTCCTTTCAAATGGGCTATAGCAGCCTTGCCCATCTTAGCAATCAGTTTAAGTCTGTTACCGGACTGAGTCCAAGCCATTTCAGAAGTTTAAAGAGCGTAAAGTCGCGTATTTCCATAGATAAACTTTAAAATTCACGGATAAACTTTAAAAACTGCAAGCTTTCCCAAAACTTCTGTAACAGCTCAACCACGTTGGCCCTTTATTGTCACCAAACCAGCCGTCACATAAAGGAAAGCCATATCATGCAACATACACACTGCTCAGAGCTCAGCGATGAACCTAACCATCGCCATCTTAAAGACCCGGTATGCGGTATGACGGTGACAGGTAAAAATCAGGCGCTTTTTGTACAACATGCGGATCATGATTATTATTTCTGTTGCGCGGGATGTAGGAATAAATTCAGCAAAGACCCAGAGTTTTATTTAGGGGAACGGCCCGCCCCTGAGAAGATGCCGGAAGGCACGCTGTATACCTGTCCCATGGATCCTGAAATCATCGAAGATGTTTTTGGTGATTGCCCCATATGTGGTATGGCGCTGGAACCTATGGGGATTCCGCCGCAGGACGCGGGCCCTAACCCTGAACTGGTGGATTTTACGCGGCGGTTCTGGATCGGGTTAATTGCTGTATTTCCGGTTTTTATTCTTGAAATGGGCGGGCATATATTCCCGGATTTTCAGGAATTTGTCGGGGAAGGGCTTTCCGTTTATCTGCAATTTTCCCTGACGACCCTGATCGTGGTCTGGGTGGCGGCCCCCATATTCAAACGGGGCTGGCAATCAGTCCGAACCATGAATCTCAATATGTGGACTCTGATCGCACTGGGCACCGGGATTGCTTATCTTTATAGTGTAACGGCGTTATTTGCCCCGGGGTTATTTCCGGATGCCGTAAAGACTGAAAATGGTTTTGTCCCGGTGTATTTTGAGGCCGCCGCAGTAATCATTGTGCTGGTTCTGCTGGGTCAGGTTCTGGAATTGCGCGCGCGGGAAAAAACAGGCAGTGCCATACGCGCTCTGCTGGATCTTGCGCCAAAAACCGCTTTGCGGATTAATAATGACGGAACAGAAAATGAGATCCCCCTTGATGAGGTCATGGTTGGTGACATTATGCGTGTCCGGCCCGGTGAAAAAATTCCGGTTGATGGCATTGTGGTGAATGGCCATTCGGCAGTGGATGAATCCATGCTGACAGGCGAGCCGATACCAGTCGAAAAGGCGCTGGATGACAAGGTGACCGGGGCCACATTGAATGGCCGGGGAAGCCTTGATATTCGGGCGGAACATGTGGGCTCTGAAACTATGCTGTCACAGATTGTCGCTATGGTGGCCGAGGCCCAGCGAAGCCGGGCTCCCATACAGAAATATGCTGATCTGATTGCCGGCTGGTTTGTTCCGGCGGTTGTCATCATCGCCATTGTTGCCTTTGGGCTCTGGTA
>JALSHF010000087.1 GCA_026982375.1 Emcibacter sp.
CCGATGCCCGCACCTTGCAAAGCCAGTTCCGGCGCGGCAACAGTTTTCAAACCATCCGTGTCCTTCTGGAAGAGCCGGGAAATATTGAGGGCATGCTGGAGGCCGTTAAACAAGACCCGCGCCTTATTCTGGATGTGCAGACGGAAATTGATTATTTTAAAGAGCAGGGCGAAGCGCTGAGCGGCATGGTTAATCTCGGCTGGATATTAAGTATTGTCATGAGCCTTGGGGCTTTGGCCGGCGCACTGAATACAATGTATACCTCGGTTGCGGATAGAGAGCGCGAAATTGCCACCCTGCGCGCCATCGGCTTTAGCAATATTTCTGCCTTTTTCGGGACCTTGACAGAATCATTGATACTGTCCCTCATTGGCGGCGTTATCGGCACGCTCGCCGCCTATATATTCATGGATGGCTTAACCACATCAACCCTAGGCGGCAACTTTACCCAAGTCGTCTTTTCTTTCCATATGAGCGCTGATCTTTTTAAAAGCGGCATAATATTGGCGCTTGCCATTGGCCTGATCGGCGGATTTTTCCCGGCCTTACGCGCGGCCCGCCTGCCCGTCGTTTTGGCCTTCCGGGGCGGCGCTTGAGTTTCTTCTTTTTGGATTCCGCAGAGGCGGAAGTTTTTTGGATTCCGCTCAGGCGCCGCTAGGGGCTGCGCTCCCCCTTGGTCGCTAAGTCGGCGCTGCGCGCCTCCTGTCTTGCCTTTCCTTTCAAGCTTGTGTTATGGGGCGGGAAAAATTCCTTGAACAGGGTGCCGTCTGGTAAATTTAAATTTTTGTGTCTATTGATTTATGGAAATTTTTACTTTAGAGATACAGGCAGATGGTGCCTTAAGTTTGCGCTTAGGGTGAAAAGGGAATGCGGTGCAATCTATAGATTTTAAAAGATTAAAACCGCAGCTATGTCCGTAACTGTAAGTGAAGAGCAAGCTCAAAAGTCACTGGGAAACCGGGAAGGCTGAGTTATAGCGTCATATTCACAAGCCAGGAGACCTGCCATTTTTTCGCCTTTCTGACGGTCGGTACAACCGGGCAGAGCGGAGCTTCCGTGCTGGCGATAGCCTTGTCATGCGTGGAGGTCGTCGGATTATTAATCAGATACCCCCCGTTCGTTTTTAACGCCCTTAACCGGGCAAAATATGGGTCATATCATGAAGATAATCCTTCTATCACTAACCGCCAGTTTTCTTTCAACAACCGCTCTTACCTCTTTATCCCACGCCGCCGATGCCAAAGACATTGGCGCAAGTCAGGAGATAATGGAAGAAGTTATCGTAACAGCCAATCGACGCCAGCAACCCTTATCAGAAATTGGCACAAGCCTATCCGTCATTTCCGATGTGGATATTGAACGCAGTCAATATAGCTATGTCCTTGACGCCTTGGCCGATGTGCCGGGCGTATCCATTGCACAGAGCGGTTCTTTTGGCGGCGTGGCGTCCGTATCCATTCGCGGCGCAGGCAGCGGGAATACCGTTATTCTCGTCGACGGCGTACAATTAAACGATCCGTCATCACCGGGCAATGGCTATGATTTCGCCGGACTTGATCCGTATAATATCGCCCGCATAGAAGTCTTGCGTGGACCGCAGTCTGTTCTTTATGGTTCTGATGCTATTGGCGGGGTGGTCAATGTTATAACCAAAACAGGCGCTGAGGGATTTGGCGGCAATATTTTTGGTGAATTTGGATCCTATAACAGCTTTCGCGGCGGGGCCAATATGTTTGGCGGAACGCAAAAGCTGGGGATTAATGTCGCCATCAGCGGGATCAGCACGGATGGTATATCTGCCGCAGACGAAAATGATGGCAATACAGAAACTGATGCCTATAAGGCCTTCACCTTATCCAGTAAGGTCACCTTCCGGCCAACCGATATATTTAACGGTGAAATTATCACGCGCTATTCGGACAATCGCAGCGAATTTGACAATTTTGGCCCCGTTGATGGTGATATGGTGGCCTATTTTGATGAATTTATGATTGCTGGCCGCGCTAAACTGGACCTTCTGGACGATCGTTTGTCCAATATGGTTTCCGTTGAATATTCCACCATTGACCGCCGTAATGAAGCCAATGGCGTGGAAAGCTTTACAACAGAAGGCACGCGGGTCAATATTGACTATCTTGGCGTCTATACCCCTGTATCAGGCTGGACGATTACAGCGGGCGCTCAGCGCGAAGAAACCAAAGCGATCACCATTGATCCCAATAGTTTCGCCATCAACAGCCTTCTGGGCGAAGTTGCCTTTACCCAAGTCAAGGGCCTGGTTCTGACCGGCGGCCTTCGCTTTGACGATCATGAAACTTTTGGATCAGAATTAACGGGGCGGGTCACCGGCTCATATACCATAAAAGAAACAGGCACCCGCATCCTTGCCAATTGGTCAGAGGGTTTTAAAGCCCCCAGTATTTTTCAACTGACCTATATCTGCGGTTTCTGCGGCTTGACGGAACCCACAGCGGGCCTGCAACCGGAAGAAGCGGAGTCCCTTGAAATTGGCGTCGAACAATCCTTGTTTGAGGGCAAGCTCACGTTAAGTGCCGCGATTTTCCGCCAGAATTCCGAGAATGCCATTATTTTCACCTTTGCAGGCGGCTATCAGAATTTAGGACGATCACAATCCAAGGGTCTTGAAATTACGCTGGACGCCGATATCGCAGACAACATCAGCCTCAAGGGTAACTATACTCTAACCGATGCCATCAACCGCGATACGGGGGAACGCCGCCTTCGTGAGCCCAAACACGAAGTTTATGGCGCGGTATTCTGGACACCGGCGACAAATTTCACCGCCAGCTTATCCGCCACCTATAATGGCAAAGAGCTTGATTTTGGCAATGTTGATGTGGACGGATGGGTTCGGGTCGATTTGCGCGCCTCCTATGATATAAATGACAGGATACAGGTCTATGGCCGTTTGGATAACGTGCTTAATAAGGAATATCAGCAGGTCGCCGGGTTTGGCACAGCCGATCGGTCGGCTTATGTTGGCCTTCGGACCAATTTTTAATGATATGGCCGGTTTAATGATATGGCGGGTCAAATTTGAGCCCTTACGCTGGCTCTTTTTTGCTCTGATAGGTTTGGGGATGGTTATCCTGCCATCTCCAGCCCACACTTCCGATATATCAAAAACCGATAAACCAAAAATTATTTCCCCAAAAATTATTTCCCCAAAAATTATTTCTTTGGATTATTGCGCAGACCAATATGTTCTGGCCGTGGCCGACCCAAAGCAGATCATGGCTTTGTCAATGTCGGCCGATAGCGCGCATTCTTTTTTTAAGAACCGTGCCGCAGGCCTGCCTAAATTTTACAGCACACTGGATGAGCTGCTCTATCTGCAGCCCGATGTGGCCGTGCAAAGCTGGCAGGCCCATGCCAAAATGCCGGAATTAATGCAGCGCAGGGGCATCAGATTATTTGAAACCCACTTTGGCGGCGATTCTGATGCCGTGATAAAAAACCTCCGCCTCTCTGGGCAGAATTTTGCACAGGAACAACGTGCGGCGGCTTTGATAAAGGACTATAAAAAGCGTCTTGCAGCCTTGCAGGCCCTTCCGAAACTGGGTCTTCGGGCGGCCTATGTTACCCCGTCCGGCTATACGGCGGGAAAGGCGACAATCATGGATGAGCTCATTCAACTTGCCGGATTTCAATCCT
>JALSHF010000088.1 GCA_026982375.1 Emcibacter sp.
AGTAGTGAAAATGTCATCTGAAATTAATCTTGATGATCTTCGGCGCCGGATGAAGGGGGCCATTGAGAACCTGAAGTCTGAATTTGTTGGTTTGCGTACGGGCAGGGCCTCGGTAAATTTAATGGACCCTGTCATGGTAGAGGCCTATGGCTCTGCCATGCCGCTTAATCAGGTTGCCACAGTTTCGACACCCGAATCCCGTATGATAAGCGTTCAGATATGGGATAAATCCATGGTGGGCCCGGCAGACAGGGCAATTCGCAATGCGGGTCTTGGGCTTAATCCGATAGTGGATGGCCAGACATTGCGTATCCCCATTCCTGAATTGAATGAGGAACGCCGCGCGGAGCTGAGTAAAATTGCCGGCAAATATGCGGAGCAAAATCGTATCGCTGTTCGTAACGTGCGCCGGGATGGCATGGATACGATTAAAAAACTGGAAAAAGACAGTAAAATAAGTCAGGACGAGCAAAAAGCCTATTCTGATAAAATTCAGAAGATGACCGATGAGATGATTAAGGAGATTGATCATCTGACGGAGGCTAAAGACAAAGAAATTATGCAGGTGTAGGAGGCCTATTGGTTCATGCTGTTGGTAAAGGAAGCATTCGCTTCCCGGAAAAAAAGTAAACAAGCTGATACGCCAGTTCATGTCGCGATCATTATGGATGGCAATGGACGGTGGGCCAAAAAGCGTGCCTTGCCTAAAGTCGCAGGTCATAAGCGGGGGGCCGATGCGGTACGGCGCTGCGTTGAAGATTCAATGGATCTGGGCATAAAATATTTAACGCTTTATGCGTTTTCTTCCGAAAACTGGAATAGGCCAGAGAATGAAGTTAATGATTTGATGTCACTGCTTCAGCGTTATCTGACCAAGGAGGTGGACGAGCTCCATGAAAAGAATATTCGGCTGAACTTCATTGGAGATCGCTCAAAATTAAGCTCGAATATCCTCAAACTTCTGCAAGAAGCGGAAATAAAAACCCGGGATAATAGCCGGCTATGCCTGACATTGGCGCTTAGTTACGGCGGGCGTGCGGAAATAATTGATGCGGCGCGCGCCTTGGCGGAGAAGATTAAAACCGGTGAGATTAATCCTGAAGATATCACAGAGGAAGCTTTTTCTTCTCACCTTCATACCAGCGATATTCCGGATCCCGACCTGATCATCAGAACCAGCGGAGAACAGCGGATCAGCAATTTTCTATTGTGGCAGATAGCCTATGCAGAATTTGTTTTTCTGGATGTCTTATGGCCTGACTTTAACCGGGAAATGCTGGAAAGGGCCATCAGTGAATATTGTGGCCGTGACAGACGGTATGGGGCAAGGCCCTAAATATTATATGAAGGAACCCTCCATCATCACCCCCCCCAGAAAAAGCGGACTTATGTTGCGGATTGTATCTGCATTGGTCATGTTACCCATAGCGATTTTTATTATTTTGCAGGGCGGAATTATTTACAGCCTTTTTGTTGCGCTTCTTACGGTTCTGATTTTATATGAATGGAACGGCATATGCGAAGGAAAGGCTTTCAATGCCGCCTTTATATTGCAGAGCTTATTGTCACTTATGCTGATTTACGCCTTTTATCAGGGACAATATTTTACGCCTTATGCCTATCTTGCCGGCGCCGGTTTATTGGTTGTGTCATGCCTGTATTATAAGATAAAGCTGCATTTTGCCTTGGCGGGGCTTGCCTACGCATTGCTTCCTGCGGCATCGCTTCTTTGGTTGAGGCAATATTCTGATCAGGGTGGCTGGATTGTATTATGGGTGATGATCATTGTCTGGTCTATGGATACGGGGGCCTATTTTGCGGGCAAAAATATTGGCGGCCCAAAAATGGCGCCGCGCATCAGCCCCAATAAAACATGGGCGGGCCTCATTGGCGGGACTGTCGTTGCGGTGATTACGGGCCTGATTGCAGCATTTTATTTTAATTTTGAGTATGACTGGATGGCCCTTGCTGCGGCGGCCGCGCTGCTTGCCATATGGAGCCAGATCGGGGATTTGGCCGAGTCTGCGGTGAAACGTCATTTCAATGTGAAGGATTCCGGCGCGATCATCCCGGGGCACGGCGGGATAATGGATCGTGTGGACGGGGTGGTTTTTGCAGCACCGGCCGCCGCCCTGAGTTTGTATTTTTTGAGTTCTGGAGCATAGCGTGACATCTTCTGACAGGTTATATGCCCCGAAAACAGTCTCGATTCTGGGATCGACAGGATCCGTGGGCTGCAATACCCTTGATCTGGTGAGCCGCAATCCGGAGGGCTATGATGTCATCGCCCTTACGGCCAACCGGAATGTGGAAAAACTCGCCGCGCAGGCCATAAAATTCAAGGCGAAATGCGCCGTGATTGCCGATGAAGCCTGTTATGAGGATTTAAAGAAGGCCTTGAGCGGGACAAGGGTTAAGGCCATGGCTGGCCCTGACGCTCTGAGCGAGGCGGCGCAATTGCCCGCTGAATGGGTGATGGCCTCTATCGTTGGTGCGGCAGGACTGGAGCCTACTTTATCAGCGATCAGGCGCGGGGCGACCGTGGCGCTGGCCAATAAGGAATGTCTTGTTTGTGCCGGTGACCTTATGATGCAGGAGGTGAAGGACAGCAACGCGATACTTTTGCCGGTTGATTCTGAACATAATGCCATTTTTCAGGTTTTTGATTTTGACAAGGCCGATAGTGTCGAGCGCATCACGCTGACCGCATCGGGCGGCCCTTTTCGCGATTTCAGTATGGCAGAGATGAAAGGCGTCACCCCGGCTCAGGCCGTCATCCATCCCAACTGGGATATGGGCGCAAAAATTTCTGTTGATTCGGCGACAATGATGAATAAGGGGCTCGAAATGATCGAGGCTTACCATTTATTCCCTGTGCGTGAAGATCAAATTGATATCATCATTCATCCTCAATCTGTTATTCACAGTATGGTGACCTATAAGGATGGGTCAATATTAGCGCAGCTTGGTGCGCCGGATATGCGCATACCCATTGCCTATACCCTTGGCTGGCCGCGCAGAATAAATACGCCGGCAGAAAAACTGAATCTTACCGCGTTAAAACGACTGGATTTTCTGGAACCGGATTTGGAAAGATTTCCCGCCCTTCGCATAACAAGAGAAGCATTGCGCCGGGGCGGAACTGCCCCTACAATTCTTAATGCGGCAAATGAGGCGGCTGTTTTTGCTTTTCTTGAGGGGCAGATTGGTTTTCTGGATATTGCCAATGTGGTAGAAGAAACTTTGCAGCAGCTGGATATTACCGCGCTTACATGCCTGAAGATGGTTCACGCCATAGATGGGGAAGCAAGGGCCGTTGCGCAAGAATTAATGAAGAAACGATAAGGGACTTAAGATGGAAAGCCTGATAAATGCTATAATTTATGTCACGTCATTTTTGGCCATGTTGTCCATTTTGGTGTTTGTTCATGAATGGGGACATTTTATTGTTGCGCGAATGAACGGGGTTCGTGTGGATGTTTTTTCCATCGGATTCGGCCCTGAGATATGGGGGCGGACGGACAAGAAAGGCACCCGCTGGAAATTCAGCTATGTGCCGCTCGGCGGTTATGTCAAGTTTTTCGGGGACGCCAGTGCCGCGAGCACGCCCGAGGGTGAATTGGA
>JALSHF010000089.1 GCA_026982375.1 Emcibacter sp.
TAGAAGGCCGCACTGCTCATGCCATGCTCCCGGCACAATTCCACCACCGGCGTACCGGCTTCGGCCTGTTTTAAAATACTGATAATCTGACTGTCTGAATAACGTGACTTCTTCATGTAAAATCTCCTGCATTATAGTTACGAAAAAATTCTACTTCTGAGTACCTTTATTTAGTCTCCCCTAAAAAACTATTGAAAGTCTTATGGAATAAGGATTCCCATGGCTTTTGGTATGTTGTAAACTGCAACAAATATAATATTCCCCTTTAAAAGGTTGCAATTTATGCGTAAGAAGAACCCGAAGAAAGACCGTCAGGACGACCTGTTTCGTCCCCGTTTAGAGAATATCATTGACCCGCGTCATGAGCTGGTAAAGCTTGCGGCCTTGATTGACTGGGATGGGCTGGAATCTGACCTTTCCCGCTTTTACTGTTCTGATAATGGTCGCCCTGCCGGATCGATACGCCTGATGACGGGGCTTTGTTTTCTTAAAGACATCAAAGGCTTATCCGACGAAGAAGTCTGTGCGGTCTGGTGTGAGAACCCCTACTTTCAGCATTTCTGCGGCGAGACTTTCTTTCAACATCGTTTCCCGGTCGAGCCGCCATCCTTGAGTATTTTTAGGGGTCGCATTGGTGAAGCGGGTATGGAACGCCTGCTTGAAGAGACGATTAAAGTCGGCGTGCAAACGGGCACAGTTTCAAAGCGGGATTTGTCTCATGTGACGGTGGACACGACCGTGCAGGAAAAGGCGGTTCACTTTTGCTGCTCCGCGCTGCCCTTCGGGTCCCACGGACGTGTGCCTGTGCCACCGGGCGCGAGAGGCGTTGGTCAAGCTGGCGCAAGAGCAGAATATTCCTCTGCGCCAAAGTTACCGCCGCAAAGGCAAACAGGCCCAGTTCATGGCCAACCGTTACATGGCGGCGCGGCAGATGAAGCGGGCGCGCAAGAAGATCAAGGAAGTTAGAAACTATTTGGGCCGGGTGATGCGGAATATTCAATCTGCCGCTGACCGGGGGCGGATGTTATCGCCCGCCTTTGAGGAAGCCCTCGGTAAAGCAGAGATCATTTATAACCAGACCCTGAACCCCAAAAGCAAGACCAAGCTTTACAGCTGGCATGCGCCGGAGGTGGAATGTATTACCAAGGGCAAGGCCCACAAGAAGTATGAGTTTGGCTGCAAGGCCAGTTATGCCACCACCAATAAAAGCAACTTTATCATCGGCGCCATGGCGCTCCACGGCAAGCCCTATGACGGCCATACCCTGAAGAGTGTCCTTAGCCAGATCACACAGCTCACGGGCATTAAACCTCGCGAAGTTCAGGTTGATCTGGGCTACCGGGGACACGGCATCAAAGATGATGATATGGCGATCATTCTGGCGCGCAGGAAGCGCGGCATCACCCCGGCAATAAAAAAACGCATGAAGCGGCGCAATGCTATAGAGCCGATCATCGGCCACTGCAAGAATGACCGTAAGGTCGGTCCTCGCAACTGGCTGAAAGGCAGGGTTGGTGACAAAATAAACGCCATATCCATGGCCATCGGATTCAATATGAGAAAGATCCTTAGAAAAATCTTCTTGTGGCTGTTTGAAATACTGCTTTCACTCTTCAGCCCACAAAAATATCAATGGTAAAACAATCTTTTTTAGGACCGACTAATTACGGCAGTGCGCCCAATTATTTTTTTAAATAAGCTTTACTATCTGTCAAAAGGCAAAATAAATGAATTTATTATCGTTAATAGGTCGAAAAAATCGGCTACTTGTTCAAGACCTTGAAAAATATGGAAAAGAACTAGATAAGATTGTTAACAAATCAAAATTTTTTGTCATAGGAGGGGCAGGGTCAATTTGGACTTGCTTCAATAAAATGGACGGGAATTTGTCGCCCCATTTCTCATCAAATACTACTATTCAGGACCATAGGACCTGACGGGCAACACGTGCCGCCGCTTACAGCGTCTTAAACCATAGAACCATCATGTCGTAAATGTGAAATCCTTGAAGGTTTTTCTCAGGTCGCGTTTTTGGATTTTGCCGGTGGCGGTGTGGGGCATTTGGTCGATGAAGACGACGTCGTCCGGGGTCCACCATTTGGCGATTTTCCCATCCAGATAGCTGAGGATATCATCTTTGGTGGGCTTTGCGCCGGGTTTGGGCAGAATGATGAGCAGGGGGCGTTCCTGCCATTTGGGATGGGCAATGCCAATCACGGCGGCTTCCGCCACATCCGCTTGGCCGAGGGCGACATTTTCCAGATCGATAGAGGAAATCCATTCGCCGCCGGATTTAATGACATCTTTCGAGCGATCGACGATGGTCATATAACCATCAGGATCGAGCGTGGATATATCGCCGGTATCAAAATAACCCTCGTCATCCAGAAAATTATGATCTGTTTGTTTGAAATAGGCTTTGGCAATCCATGGTCCCCGAACCATAAGGCGGCCAAAGGCAACCCCGTCCCGGGGCAGTTTATTTCCCTCATCATCGACGATTTTCATTTCGACACCGAACGGCGGGCGACCTTGTTTGATTTTAATAGCCATTTTTTCTGAATCGGTCAGATGTTCATGTTTGGCCAGTTGCCGGTTAACAGAACCCAGCGGGCTTGTTTCCGTCATGCCCCAGGCATGAACAGCTTCTGCGTCAAAGGTTTTTTCCAGGCTTTTAATCAGGCTAGGTGCCGCAGCGGAGCCTCCGATAACAAAATTTTCAATGGGCAGCTGGCTACAATCCGGATCGCCCAGACTATTCACATGCTGCAGAAGGGCCAGCCAGATTGTTGGCACGCCAAGGGCTATGGTGCATCCTTCATCCTTAATCAGGTTATAGAAATTTTCACCCGTCATATCCGCGCCGGGAAGCACAAGTTTGCTCCCGCTCATGGCAGCATTATAGGGCGTGCCCCAGGCGTTAACATGAAACATGGGGACGATGGGCATAACGCAATCGGTTTTGGAGATGCCGAGGCTGTCCTTGGAACATGAACTCAGGCTATGCAGCACGGTGCTGCGGTGGCTATAGAGCGCGCCCTTGGGCTCGCCAGTTGTGCCCGAAGTATAACATAGTCCGGCGGCGGTATTCTCATCAAGTTCCGGCCAGTCATAGGTCTCATCTTCCGTTTCGATCAATTCTTCGTAACATAAGGCATTCTCAAGGAGAGTCCCGCAAAGCGATGTGGGCATATGGGCGCGGTCCGTCATAATAACCATATGCTTTACCGCAGAAAACTGATCGGGGAATGCCTGGATTAATTTATCCACCAACGGCACAAAGGTCAGGTCCATGAACAGAATTTTTGCTTCGGAATGTTCCACAACATAGGTAAGCTGCTGCGGAAAAAGTCTGGGATTGATGGTGTTTAAGATGGCCCCCATGCAGGGCACGGCCATATAGAGTTCCAAATGGCGGTAGGTATTCCATGCCAATGTGCTGACACAATCTCCCTGGGTAAGCCCAAGCTTTGTGAGCGCATGGGCGAGCTTGGCCGATCTTCTGGCCATCTCGCCATAATTTGTTCTGTGGATGCCGCCTTCAACGGCTTTGGTG
>JALSHF010000090.1 GCA_026982375.1 Emcibacter sp.
TTCCCCGAAAATACTGGCGCCCTGGCTGCCGCCAATGATCAGAATGCGAAAAATGCGATCTTCCCCGATATCCGGATAAAATTTATCTCCAAGCTCTATAATTTCACGGCGCACAGGATTGCCGGTCACCACGATTTGCGCATATTTTTCCAGTTTGGCTTTTTGGGTTTTCTCAAAAGACAGCGCAATAGCATCGACCGATTTTGCCAGATATCTGTTGGCGTGTCCAAATACCGCATTCTGTTCATGAATGCAGGTGGGGATGCCCAATGACAGGGCGGCTTTTATGGTTGGAAAAGAAGGATAGCCGCCAAATCCGATGACGGCCCCCGGGCGATGTTTCATATCCGCCAGAATACGCCGGGCATCAAAAATACTGCTGATGATCCTTGGCAGGGCCATCAGCTTGCCGATTAACCCCCGATTGGCCATCGTGGTGCTAAAGATTTTACGGGTTTTGACCCCTTCGAAATGATCGCGATATTGATAGCCCCGATCATCGGTGACAAAGGTTATCTCGTGCCCACGGCGACGAAGCTCATGCATCAGGGCGATGGCGGGAAAAACATGCCCGCCTGTACCGCCTGCGGCCAATACGATATGACTGGTGCGCCGCCGCTTCATGACTTTCTCCATCCGGAATTAAGATTTTCCAGATTATTCCCCGCGCCGCGCCGCGTAAGCGCCAAAACCATACCCATGGCAATCGCCATCGAAAGCATAGACGATCCACCGTAACTAATGAAAGGCAGGGTCATGCCTTTGCTGGGCAGTACCGAAAGATTAACCCCAAGATTGATAAAAGCCTGCAGGCCAAATTGAATGATCAGGCCAGACACCGCAAGAAAGACAAACATGTCTGTTTCTTTCATATTCCTGATCAAACTACGCACCACAATGACGGCAAACAGCCCAATAAGAATCAAGCATATAATAACGCCGAACTCTTCTCCCGTGACGGCAAAGATAAAATCTGTATGGGCATCAGGCAGAATCTTCTTCACCGCCCCCTCGCCGGGGCCACGGCCAAATATCCCCCCGCTTCGCAGGGCATTCAAGGCAGTATCCACCTGATAGGTATCACTGACCTCTGGATATAAAAAGCGATCAATTCTGTCCGATACATGCGGAATAAGCATATAGGCGAGAAACACCCCTGCCATACCAAGGCCCGCAAGGCCCAGAACCCATATCATCGGCAGGCCCGCCATAAAAAACTGTGCGCCCCAGACCAGAGAAACCAATATGGTCTGGCCAAAGTCCGGCTGAGAAATCAGCAAAGTCACCACAATAAGATAAGAAAAAATAGCTATTGACCAGCCCCTGAATTCAGGGTTTTTGTGAACTTCTGAAAACATCCATGCCGAAAAAATAATGAACGCAGGTTTCAGGAATTCAGAAGCTTGCAGGGTGAAACTTCCGATTGACAGCCAACGGCGGGAGCCTTTGGCCTCAAAGCCGATGACCATCGTCAAAACCATCAATATGACAGCGACCAGAAACAAAGTGACGCCAAGACGCCTTACCCACTGGACAGGTAATAATGACACGCCAAACATGGCGATCATCGCGGCAATGATGAAAAGAATTTGACGTTTGGCAAAATGAAAAGAACCCAGACCCAGCTTTTCCGCAATAGCGGGGCTTGCGCTGAATGTCATCACAACGCCAAAACCAATCAACAGGGCCAGCGCCATAAGCAGCCAGCGGTCCACAGTCCACCACCAGTCACTGAGCAGACTGGTATCCGTTCTTGAAAATACGGTCATGCCTTACCCTAAATTCTCCTTATCTCAACTTTAATGTGGCCAGCCCGACCAGTGCCAGCAATACGGCAATGATCCAGAAACGAATGACGATAGTGGGTTCCGCCCAGCCTTTTTTCTCAAAATGGTGATGGATAGGGGCCATGCGAAATACCCGTTTCCCCGTCAATTTAAAAGAAACCACCTGAACAATAACCGACACGGTTTCAAGCACAAAAAGCCCGCCGACAATACCAAGGACAATTTCATGTTTGGTTACCACGCTTATGGCGCCCAGAGCGCCGCCAAGGGCCAGACTTCCCGTGTCGCCCATAAAAATCATGGCCGGCGGCGCGTTGAACCATAGAAAACCTAGGCCCGCCCCGATGATTGCGGCACAAAAGACGGCAAGTTCGCCCGCGCCGGCCACATAGGTTAACTGCAGATAATCTGCAAATACAACATTACCCACAAGGTAAGAGATCAACGCGAATGTTCCCGCCGCAATGATCACCGGCATGATGGCCAAACCATCAAGTCCATCCGTCAGGTTAACGCTGTTGGAGGCCCCCACCAGAATAAAAACGGCAAAGGGTATCATGAACCAGCCGAGGTCAATCAACATATTTTTAAACATCGGCACCGCGAGCTGACTGTTTATGCCGTCTCCCGCTTTATCCATAATGATCAGCACCGCAATGACAGATACGACAATCTCAAGCAATAATTTTAACTTTCCCGGCACGCCGTCAGAACTGGATTTGGTGATTTTTTTATAATCATCAAAGAAACCAATGAGGCCAAAACCTGTGGTCACAACAAGGCAGGCCCAGACATACTGGTTAGATAAATCCGTCCATAACAGCGTCCCCGCTGTCAAGCCAAGCAGGATCAAAAAACCACCCATCGTCGGCGTCCCCTGTTTGGTGAGAATATGGCTTTCCGGCCCATCAAGCCTGATGGGCTGGCCGTTTGTCTGCTTATGCTTTAACCAGCCAATGATCCTGGGGCCACATAAAAAGCTGATGAGAAAGGCCGTCATCAATGCGCCGCCCGTTCGGAATGTCAAATATCTGAACAGGTTGAATATCCCGTAATCTTCACTTAACGGATATAATAAATGATAGAGCATTAATTTACTTCCTTACATGGCCTGCTTAATGGCCAGCGCTTCCATATCTAGAATTCTTTCGGTAACAAGGGCCATGCCGCTGGCATTGGATCCCTTGACCATAACCACATCACCGTTGCGTAAATCCCGGGTTAATTTATCCTCTAATGCCGATCTCGTTTCAAAATGTCCCGCATTGCGAAATCCGGCCAGTTTATCGGACAGAAATTTCATATGAGGGCCAACGGTATAAACCCGGTCAATATTTTTATCTTCGATAACCTTGGCCAATTCTGCATGCAATATTTCGCTTTGCTTGCCCAATTCCGCCATGTCGCCCAAAACGGCGATACGACTTGCATGTTTCTTGATTGACGTTTGCTCCAATGTTTCCAGAGCCGCCCTCATAGAAGCGGGGTTAGCATTATAACTTTCATCAATCAACAGAATTGAGGCCTCCCCGGCCTGATCCAGAAACACCTGATGTCGGCGCCCCCGTCCTTTAAGGGGCTTTATATCCGCAAGGCCAAGACCTGCAAGCCCCAGATCACCGCCCACCGCATCAACAGCCGACAGAATAGCCAGACTATTCATGACCCAATGATGCCCGAGCATGCCGACCTTGAAGGTCATTATCCGGCCTTTGATATTGGCAATGACGCAGCTGCAGGTGTCATGAAAAACCTGCCGGAGAATATGGACATGCGCGCGCTCATCAGAACCAAAGGATATAATATTATGAATACCAAGTGCCTGGGCTCTGTCGCTTAATCTCTCATATTGGTGGTTGTCATAATTTAAAACCACGCTGCCGCCCGGCAACAGGCCTTCGAAAATTTCAGCCTTGGCATCGGCGATCCCGGTCACATCTTCAAAAAACTCACTATGCGCCAGCTCAACCGTCGTGATAATGGCCACATGGGGCTTGACCATTTTGGACAATTCCCGCATTTCGCCCGCATGGTTCATGCCCAGCTCAAAAATACCATAATCGGCATCTCGCGGCATACGGGCCAAAGACAAGGGGACACCAATATCATTATTATAACTTAAAACACTTGCATGAATTTTTTTATTACGGCTCAGGGCTTTTTTCAAGGCTTCCTTGGTGCCGGTCTTGCCCACACTGCCCGTTATGGCAATGATGGGAATATCCACCCGCGCCCGCGCCGCCTGCCCCAAGTGATCCAATGCAGATTTTACGTCATCAACCCTCACGAGGAATTTTGGATCAAGCCCGTCCACAGGCTTGCTGATAACGGCGGCAACAGCGCCCTTTGCGATGGCCATTTTAACATAATCATGACCATCGGAGTTGGGACCAATCAAGGCAAAGAAAAGATCGCCCTCTTGCGTCGTTCGGCTGTCAATGGAAATGCCCTGACATTGCCATGGCACCGTGATTTTTACGGAAAATATTAGGGCTACCTCCTCCGCGCTCCAAAGTGGTATCAACGTCATAAGCCGATACTCCTCTTCAAAGAATGACCACAATTATTTGCCGCCAGAGCAGAGCGAACTTCCGACATATCATCAAAAGGCCGAACCGTGCCGCCAATGATCTGGCCCTGTTCATGCCCCTTGCCCGCGACCAGTAAAATATCGCCTTTTTGCAGCGCATTTACGGCCGCCGCAATCGCTTCTGACCTGTCACCGATTTCAATGGCCGTTGGACATTCTGCCATTATCTCGGCGCGGATGGCTTCGGGCCTTTCACTTCTGGGGTTGTCGTCCGTCACATAAATTTTGTCGGCAAATTTCGCGGCAATATCCCCCATGATTTTGCGCTTGCCCTTATCCCTGTCGCCGCCGCAGCCAAAAACAACAGATAATTTATTTTTAGTATGGGGCCTGATAGATTCCAGAACTGTTTTAAGGGCCTCCGGCGTATGGGCATAATCCACATAAACTCTGGCACCGGCCGAATGCCGCCCCGCCTGTTCCATCCGGCCGGGCACCGCTTTTAAATAGGACAGCGCCTTGAAGGCCTCTGCCGCATCACCGCCGCTGCCGATCACAAGACCAGCCGCCATCAAGGCGTTCATCGCCTGAAAAGAACCGATTAACGGCAACGTAAGGTCATATATTTCTGACCTGTAACTTATGGTAATTTCCTGCCCGACTTCTGACGTTCTTTGACGAAGCAGGCGAATGTCGCCGGAATATTGCCCCACGGTGATCACCTTATGGCCCCGCGCCCAACAAATATCGGCCACCTCCATGACGATCGGGCAATCCGCAT
This sequence comes from Emcibacter sp., assembly GCA_026982375.1. Classification (GTDB taxonomy): domain Bacteria; phylum Pseudomonadota; class Alphaproteobacteria; order Sphingomonadales; family Emcibacteraceae; genus Paremcibacter. The sequence continues at coordinate 5,099 of JALSHF010000090.1, forward strand.
TCAAAACCGCGATACTGCCCGGCTTCATCACCTCGCCAAACAGGCGGGCCTTGGCATAAAAATAATTTTCCCTGCCGCCGTGATAATCATAATGATCACGGGTCAGATTGGTAAAGGCCGCCACAGATACATTTACGCCGTCCAGCCTGTATTGCGCAAGACCATGGCTGGAAGCCTCGAAAACCACATGATCAACCCCCGCCCGGCAAAGATCACTCATGGCGGATTGCAGCGTGACAGGGTCCGGGGTCGTCATGCCGGTTGCCTCTGCCCCCACATCTGACATTCCGGGTGCCGTAATCCCAAGCGTCCCGATAGCCGCCGCCTTATGGCCCATATATTCCCAGATCTGGCGGGTAAAGGAGGCCACAGACGTTTTGCCGTTCGTTCCGGTTACGGCCGCGATTGTATCTGGCTGCTGGTCAAAATAACGGGCCACAATATGGGCAAAGAGCCGCGCGGGGATTTGATCATTGATCCATATGACGTCATCATTATCCAGCACAGCATCAGGACGGCAAAGGATAGCCGCCGCCCCCGCCTTTATCGCCGCCCCGATATATCCTGCTCCATCAACCTGAGTTCCGGGAAGCGCAGCAAAAAGGAAGCCTTTTTGTACTGCCCGGCTATCAGCCGTAATGCCCGTGATTTTTACGTCACGGCAAAGCGCCTTATCCATTAACAGCTCAGAAAGTTTCATTCTCATCCAGTCTCGTTTTAATTATTTCCCGGCATCAACCAGAATCAAATTATGGTATTTTGTTTCAATATATTCTTTTGGCAGAACCCCAAGAAGCGGGCCAACTCTTTTAATAATCTCTCCAACCACAGGGGCCGCGACCCATCCCCCTGTTGCCTTGTAAAAAGTTTCCTCTATACCCTTGGGCTCATCAAGCATGGCAAAAACCACATATTTTGGGTTATCCATGGGAAAGGCACCAACAAAGGACGTGATTTTATCCTGCCGGCTATATTTGCCATTCACCACTTTCTCTGCTGTGCCCGTCTTTCCGCCAACAAGATAGCCCTTTACATGGGCCCTGCTGCCGCTGCCATATTCAACGGCAAGACGCATCAAATGACGCATTTTTTGACTGGTTTCAGGCGAAATCACTTGTGGGTAATAGTCATTGTCAAGAGCTGTATCTTTACGGATCAAGGTGGCAGGAATAAGGCGCCCGCCATTGATCATAGCTGACACTCCTGCCACCAAATGCAGCGGCGTTACCGCGATACCATGGCCATAAGATACGGTCATGGACTGAATCTCCCCCCAATGCGCCGGCAAGATCGGGCGCGACAGGCCCGTAAGCTCAACAACGGGCTTTTCAAACATGCCGAATTTTTGCAGATAATTCTTCTGCTGCTCTATGCCCACCTCTCGAATAATAAGAGATGAGCCGATGTTTGAAGAAAAAGTGAAAATCTCCGGCACATTCAATATGCGCTCCTTCGCATGATCGTCATTGATCGTGCGGCGGCCAACTTTTAGGGGCTCAGTCGCATCAAAGGAATCATTTAACGTCACCGTTCCACTGTCCAGCGCCATGGCAATGGTGAAGGTTTTAAAGCCAGAACCCATTTCGTAAGGTTCCAGAATATTGCGATTTTTCATTTCCGAAGATGCCGGCTGCAGCGAACCATTGCCGTCAAAATCCGGGAGGGACGTCATGGCCAGAATTTCGCCGCTATTAATATCCATGACCATGCCCGCCCCGCCAATAGCCGAAAATTTATTCATGGCATAGGCCAGCTCCTGCCGTACGATATGCTGAACCCTGATGTCCAGAGACAGATATAGCGGCTCATTTGAGCGCACCGCATTAGACAGATGATCATTGAAGAATTTTTCAACCCCGGCCTGCGGCCTGTTTTCCACATCGACATAACCCAAGACGTGCGACGCCAGATTTCCCTGAGGATATATTCTTTTTTCCGCCTGTTCCAAAATCAATCCCGGATAGCCAAGGGCATTGATATGCCATACCTGTTTCGGCGTTAAATTACGCTTGATATAAAGAAAGTGATGAGACGATTTAAGCTTGTTGAGTACGCTTGTCCTGTTCAGGCCCGGCAAAACGGCGACGATCTTGTCTGCTGTTTCTTCTGGCTCCGTAATCAGCCTCGGGCGGACAGCCAGCGATGGCGCGGACAAATTAGTTGCCAGAACGACCCCGTTCCGATCCAGAATATCGACACGTTCCTGCACGATTTCTGTTGTTACTGGCCGGGCATGGGTGATCTGATCCGATATATCCTCAAATATGCCAATGGACACCAGACGAACAATCAATATGCCAAAGCCAAGAACAAAAAGAAAGGCCGGCACCATCAAACGGTTTCGCGCCACCTCGATGGCTTCGTGTTTAACGCCTTCAATATGGAGGTCAGCAGACCTCATTCATCATCTCCTATGGTCAGAGAAATGCGTTCATAAAAACTTGGTGCCTCAATCTTTTTGTTTTGGGGCTTGATCCGCTTATTTTGAGGCTTGTGAATCTTTTTATTTAAGGGCTTGCTTTGAGGCAATAATACCGGAAATTCATCCACAGGGAATGAGACCAGTTTATACATATTCTGCCCGCCCCCTTCGCGGGTGGCAATCGCATTTATGGCACCGGCCATCTGGCCTGATTCTGCGGGAGCCAGGGCGAGAAACCTTGCACTTAATTTTTGCAATCGTTCCGGCTGCGCCAAATAGGCCATTTCTGCACGCAGCACCTTGATGGCCGCATGGTCTTTTAAAATCTGTGCGGAAAGCTGGCTTTTGCGGGCCTCCAGCCGTTCTGTTGTCTCTTTCAGGCTATATACGGTCCCTGCGGATATCACCACCATAAGTACAAAGAAACTCACAACGACTTTGATCATTTTTCATCTCCGGATTTATCTCTTGGGTAAACGGCTGCTGATGTTCTACAGGCCCCGCGAAGCTTTGCAGATCGCGAACGTATATTCTGTCCTATTTCCGTCTTGGTCGGCTTGACAGCGCCGCGCGCAATCATGGTAAAGGCAGGCTGAGATTCCGCATTTCCTGCTGCCGTCAATGCTTGCGGCATATGACGGGAGCCGTGCGAAATACCGCCGCTTCTTTGCTTGAAAAATTGTTTGATTATCCTGTCTTCCAACGAATGAAAAGACACCACACACAAACGCCCACCCGGCGATAAAATACGTTCCGCAGCGCAGAGGCCTCTGGCAAGCTCACCCAGTTCATCATTGACATAAATACGCAATGCCTGAAATGTTCTGGTGGCCGGATGAATTTGTCGCTTGCCTTTAATATACCGTTTATAACCCACCGCCTTTTCAATGATGGCTGCAAGCTGCGCGGTGCGGGTGATGGGGTCGATGGCGCGGGCCTCTATGATGGCGCGGGCAATGCGGCGAGATTTTCTTTCCTCGCCATATTGATAAATAATATCCGCAAGCTCATTTTCCTCGCTATGGTTCACCACATCTGCCGCGCTTAATCCCTCATCGCTCATGCGCATACTGAGCGGGCCGTCATTCTGAAAAGAAAAGCCACGCTGCGCATCATCAAACTGCATGGAGGATACACCGATATCAAGCAAGACACCGTCCACTGCCGCCACAGCCTGATTTTCCATCAAAATATCCATTTGCGAGAAACATCCCGGCAACAGATGAAAGCGTCCCGGATATTCGCCTGCCAATTCATCCGCCGTTTCCTGAACATTTGGATCACGATCAATGGCATAAACGGTGCAATTGGCGCTTTCCAGAAGTGCGCGGCTATAGCCCCCTGCCCCAAACGTACCGTCGATGAATATTTCACCGTCTTTGGGGGCGGCCATGGCAATGACTTCATCCCGCATCACGGGGAAATGGCGGGGATCACATACGGTATCCGCCATCACATCAATTCCTCGTCATCCTGCGCCATCGCTGCTTGATATTCTTCGGGGCTCCAGATTTGAAAAGTTTTCCCCAGCCCGACAAAAACCGCGCGGTCAGAAATGCCGGCATGTTTCATAAATTCCTGAGGCAAGACAATCCGGCCATCACTATCGAAGGAAATGGTCATGCTTCTGGACAGAATTTTTGCCGCCGGGTTCGAGGGCTGACCGGGAACCGTCATCATATCATAATTATCCAGCCGCTCGCTGATTTGCATCAAATATGAATAATCAAATCCCTCAATGGCCTTACTTACCAAAGACGGCAAAACAGAAATGGACTGATCATCATCGGGCAATGTCGAACGAAAGGGGGCCGGCACAGAAACCCGGCCCTTCTTGTCCACCTTATTGGTGTATTTCGACGAAAATAATGGCATTTTCTGCCCCATATTATGTTATCATTATCTGTATTTTGAGTGACCCTATCAATCTATCATGGAATAACATGGTATTTAATGGGTAGTCAATGGGTTTGCATGGTACTAACAGGTGGTTAAAAAGTGGTTAATACCCCCATCCATGATAAGTTATGTCTTATATTACAGTGGGATAGAATGCCGTATCAGGCCCTTTTCTTCATTTTTAAAAATGAAAAAAAATGACGCCGCGACGTAAAAAAACCTGAAAGGGAATTGGATTCCCGGGTAAATGGAAATATCGGCTGAAAAGACTCGGGGAAACCCGCCTCTTTTTTTGAAAGGGGAAAAAGCTCTCAATATTCAGAGTTGCCTGCACTAAGATACAAGCAACGCAACATAACCATTGAAGGTTATCACGCACATGAAAGAAAGCCCTGTTTTACCAATATGGTTTGTTCAATATAATTTCATTTTAAAGGAATCAGACTTTAGGCAGACGCGCGCCGATGCTGCCCAATATGTCTGTGACTTGCTTGGATGAAAGCGAAAATTCAAGGCCGATATAGCCTTCTTTCGACCATATGACATGGGCCGGAATTCTGGGGCAATCCTTCACCAGCAACCAAACCTCACAATGCGTTTTCAAGGGAAGGTCCAGTTTTACTCTTATACCTTTTAAAGATAAATCATAGGCGACACATTCAAACTCATAATGCCCCGTATCCAGAACGGCCTTCAATAATACCGGCTGCCGCGAAAAGCGCCTGCGAATGATGTCCGTTTCTGCATCCATGTCTTTGTTTAAGTTACTCATACATACTCCATACTCAAAAACAATTTTTTAACTTAATCCGCTGGCCTAACTTAACCCGTTAGAAAGGTTACCCAGACCAACTTTCACTTTTTCAGGATTATCCATAAACCGAAGCCCCAGAAAACCATCGGCGAACCAAATGACTTTGGCCGTTTGTTTCAGCTTGTTTTTAAGCTGCACATAGACGCCCGCCCCCCTCTCAATGGGAATATCAACTTTCAGCCGAATACCGCCAAGGGAAACATCATACGCCGTACAATCAAAAGTAAAACTTCCGATGCCCAATGTTACCGGCTGAACAACGGTTCTTCTGTTATGCTTGCGCATGGAGTTTATGACAGCTTTCACGCCTTTGTTCATCATATCATCTTTGGCCATTCACATTTATCCACATTTCTCAGGGGGATAGCTTTATAGCATTTTATCCTGCCTTTGCCAAATTAACCCATTAATCTTAACAAAATCTAAAGGAAGTTCCCACACATAGGCAGACCATAATAACGTTATAAATTTTCATCAAAATAACGTTTTATTAAATTCAAAAAATGACGTTTTCGCATTTTATCGCTGCCAATTCTATGGGTCTGCCCGGGATAGGCCATAAAATCAAATTGCTGGGCGTTTTTCTGTAATTCATCCAGCAGCATACTGCTGTTGTTAAAAATCACATTATCGTCGGCCATGCCATGTATGAGCAGCAATTTACCTTCAAGACTCTTCACAAAGGGAAAGACGCTGCTGTTATCATAGCCTGCCTTGTTCTTATCCGGCATACCAAGATAACGTTCGGTATAGGCCGTATCATACAGCCGCCATTCCGTCACCGGCGCACTGGATACCCCGGTTTTGAATATTTCGGGGGCCTGAAACAATGACATGAGCACCAGATAACCGCCGTAACTATGACCCTGAACCCCGATGCGATCCGGGTCTACATAATCAAATTGCTTCAGGAATTCTGCGCCGGCCACCTGATCTTCCACCTCTACCCTGCCCAACTGGCGATATAATGCGCCTTCAAATTCAGTGCCGCGCTTTGCGCTGCCCCGATTATCAAGGGTGAAAACGATATAGCCGCTTTGTGCCAGAATCTGGTGGAAAGGATCCCCCCAGGCCCGCCTGACCCGCTGGACAAGAGGCCCGCCATATAAAGCAAAGATCACCGGATATTTCCGCCCCGCCACCATATGAGAAGGCTTATAGATACGGTAATGAAGGTCATCGCCGCTCGGCCCTTTGAAATGCCCGAATTCCGGCATGATATGATCCGCCATATAAGGGAAATAAGGGTGCCCCTGCGTCAGGGCATTCTCGTCAATCCATGATAAAAGCTCGCCTGCGCTGTTACGGATTGAGACCTGCTCCGGCGTGCCGGGATCAGAAAAATAATCTATATAATCATTCGCTCGTTCCGAAAAGACAAATTTATGCCATCCTGCGGCCTTGGACAGGCGCAGGGGCCGCGTCACTTTTTTATCTGATAATTTTACCCTGTATAAATGATGCTCAATTGGTGTGTCCGCATGGCCGGAGAAATATAATTCTCCTGCGGCCTCGTCAATTTGCAATATCTCGGTCACCACCCAGTCGCCGTCCGTCAACTGGCCGATTAACCTGCCGTCAGCTTTATAATGATAAAGATGGTTGAAGCCATTGCGCTCCGATGCCCAGATGAACTCTTTGCCATCCCTGACAAATTCCAGATTATGCTGAAGATTAACCCAATATTTCGAGGTTTCGGTCAAAACAGGTCTGACTTTAGCCGTCTTTGCATCCGCGAAAATCAGGTCAAGCCTGTCCTGAGCCCGATTGAGGCGCTGGAAAAACACCCCGCTATTATCCGGCAGCCATTTCACCCGCGCCAGATAAATATCCTGATCTGCCCCAAGATCCACCCATTTCACCTTGCCTGTTTTAACGGTCATAATACCAAGTTTAAGCGTGACATTATTGGTGCCGGCACGCGGATAGCGTTCCTGTAACAGTTTAAAATCATCCCGGTTAACTTCATAACGCTGACCGATTTCCACCGGAGCCTCATCAAACTGAATGAAGGCCGTATATTTCTCATTTGGTGACCACCAATAGCCGGTATCCCGGTCCAGCTCCTCCATGGCGATAAATTCAGCGCTGCCATTTTTTATGGTTGGTGACGGGGATGTTGTCAGTTGGCGGTCTTTGCCGGATGCAACGTCGACCACATGAATATTATGATCCAGAATATAAGATACATAATTTCCCCGGGGCGAGAAACGGCTGTCGGTTTCAAAATCTTCCGAGATGGTCAGGCGCGCCACCTTGCCGCTTTCAAGGGCATATTCATATAAATCACCGCCCAGGGGGAATAGCAGTTTTTGACCATCCTTTGACCAGCTGTAAGACACAATACCGCGGCTGGTGATACGCATCCGTTCCCGCCGCGCCCGCTCGACCTGTGATAATTTCTCTTCGCCGGTCACGATCGAGGAAGCCGCCACCAACAACCGGACGCTCTTGTCCTTCAGGTTATATTCCCATAAATCCAGAGTTTTATAATCAACCGCGCTGGGCCGCAGGAATGTGACGCGCGCGCCATCGGGAGAGAATTTGACATTTCGCGGCGCGCTGCCGCCCAGCGCCGGGCTTGTGGTCATTCGCTCTATTGAAAGGCCCTTGCCCTTTGGCGTAGCGAAGGCGGTTTCCTGTTCCGCGAATGAATTGATGACAAACAGGCCGGTTGCCATAACGAAGAAGAATACAGATTTCAGAAAATACATTAATCATCCCATTTTTTATTTTAACGCGACCTCTTTTACCATAAGGTAAAAACAAAGACCACAATCTAAAGAGAAATATCATGACCAGCCCACTTGAAAAATTAAAGGCGCAGTTAACCGACATTATGCTGCATCAGCCCTTCTCGGCCTTGATCAATGTAACGCTCACCCACCTTGAAAAAAGTTACGCCCAATTAGAAGTACCCTATGCAAAAGATTTAACCCAGTAACATGGTTTCCTTCATGGCGGCGTAGTGGGTTTTCTTGCCGATAATGTCTGCGCCATTGCCGCCGCCACGGAAGTCGGAGAGGTTGTGACACAAGAATATAAAATAAATTTCCTTGCCCCGGCCATTGGCAAACATTTCATTGGCAAGGGATATGTGGTTCGCGTCGGCAAGAGGCAGGTGATCAGCCGTTCTGATGTTTATGCCATCACAGAAGATGGAACGGAAAACCATGTCGCCACCGCGCTGGCCACTATTTTACCTGTTTCCTATGACGTAAAAACATCCCCCAATACATAAAACCAACACATAAAAAATAACGAAGCCGCCTAAAAACAATAAAATTTAATGAATTGTTAAAGTTAACTTAAGTAAAGTCTAATAAAACTTGTTGGCAGTAGTATGATTCCAAGGAAATGAAGATTAACAATGACTGAAAAACTTAAGTGCTTTGAAGTTTCGATTTATAATGAACAGGTTCGAGAACTGGACAAACAAAATAAAACTCACCCAAATTATACCCGTGAATGGGCCCATTTGCATTTTCTTACTTATGAGGCCGAAACGGAAAGTGATGTCATAGATATGGTGCGCAAAAAACACCCCGAGCGCAAAGGTTTTATCATAGACAAAATTAGCGAAATAAAAGAATATGAATTTGCAAAACCTGTTGGTCGAAGATTCTAGCAACCGGCCCTATTTGACCCATAAAAAATATCCAGATGGTCTGTAAGCCGGGTTCTGTCCCTTGCCTTGTTCCTGAAAACACGGCAAATGGATGATCATTCATCTAGGGGGACTGTTGCCAGCACCCTCATGCAATCTACCCGAACGACACTCCGCAAGAAGAGCTGCCCTAAAGGGCTGACGTTCCTATTCGATTTTGCACCCGGTGGGGTTTACCCTGCCTCTGTTGTTACCAACAGAGCGGTGCGCTCTTACCGCACCCTTTCACCCTTACCCTTGTCATAGCCAAAGCCATAAGCGCAGGCGGTTTGCTTTCTGTGGCACTTTCCCTGAAGTCACCTTCGCCGGCCATTAACCGGCACCGTTCTTGCGTGGTGCCCGGACTTTCCTCTCCCGCATAAATGCGGCAGCGACCATCCAACCATCTGGATAGGCTGTGAATAGTCTAATTTTAAGATAAAAAACAGTAAAAACGACATTTGCCGAAAAAATATTTTTTTATTTTATGTCGTCAAGGCCCGCAGATAATTCCCCAAGCGCCTTGCTTACGACCTCAAGAGGATCACAGAATTTCAATCCGATAAATTCACCGGCGCACCACACCACTCTTGTGTTCAAAACAACTTTATTTTTGATTTTGACCCTGGCTTCCGCGCCCCGCGCGAGCGGCAGGGGCAACTTCAAACGCATCCCGCCCAGGGAAATATCATACAACATTGCTCTAAACTCGAAATCCGCCACATGAAGCGTGGCCGGCCAAACAACTGTTCGCCTTTTCGTACTCCGCATGCAGGCCAAGCCAAGCTTGATGCTGCTAATTTTTTCCGAATCTTTCGTGTTAGGCGAAACCGACATTACTACTCCCAGAAGCCATGACAGGGCATTACGTGAAGAAAATAGACTAATAATATTGATAAAGCTTTAATGTTTGCGATAATTCTTGGTAAATTGAATCCACAACTTGCCTTCCGCGTAAAACTCGGGCACATTGCGAAAAACAATGAAAAACAAACCTGAAAACATCATTCTTAAACGGGATATACATATGACCGGAAATACACTTAAAACACTGCTGCTGGCCGCCGTGCTAACAAGTTTCACAGTAGGTTGCTCCGGAGATGGTGAATATCTTTTTGAACATGGCCCCGCCGGGCCAAATACTGAGAAAACACTGGATACGCTCCCCGAAGGCCTGCTGCCTGATACCGCAAAAGCCCAGCACACGAATGATGCCCTTGAACCGGAATATTAAGCGTAATTTATGTTAAGGCCTTGATGGTCAGAAGCTCTTCCAAAATCTGACGGCATTCATCATCAATATCCCCGCTGATATCCAAGGGCCGGAAATGGCGTTGAAAAGCCGTGACAATCCGTTGCCCCGAAAAATCCTTATGCCCGTCAAATTCATAGCCATAGAGAGACATTTTCTCTTGAAAAGAGGCCGCATTGCCCGCAATGGGCTGTTTTTTATCCGCCTTGAAGGGCCAGACGCCAATCCCGGCCTCAGCCAGTCGTTGCCAGTCAAACAGCTCGCCCGGATCACATTTGCGGGCCGGGGCGACATCTGAATGGCCAAGAACATGCCACGGCTTTATATCATGGCGCGTCAGGATGCCACGGCAAAGATCAATCAATGCCGCCATTTGCGCCTCGGGAAAAGGCCTGTAATCCCCTTTGTAACCCGGGCTGTCATGACCGGGATTTACCAGTTCAACCCCGATAGAATGGCCGTTAATATCACGCTCCCCCTCCCATGAGGATAGTCCCGCATGCCACGCACGTTTATCCTCCGGCACCAGTGAAAATACGCGGCCATCCTCTTCGATCAGATAATGAGCGCTGACTTTGGCCGCCTCATCACACAGCCTGTCCAACGCCGCCTTGCCCGTATCCATACCGGTATAATGCAGGATCAGATATTTGATCTTAACGCCTTCGGGGCGATCATCATAATTGGGCGATGGATAAGGCATCATGGTAATAGCTCCTGCACTATTTGACGTTTTTTCCACCAGTCCCGCAGATGAATGACCGCCAGCCCAACCAGGGTTAAACCGGTGCCAATATAAAACCGTGTGGTCAAAATTTCATCAAAGACAATAACAGCCGCGGCGGTTGCGAACAATGGCGTGCTGAGAAAAATCGGCGCAATCAACGGTACCGGATGACGTTTCAGCAGAAAATTCATGCCGCCGTAACCCACAACGGAGGATAAAACCGCCGTATAAAATACAGCTGCCCAGCCTTCCCTACTCAGCGTCATGACCTGTTCCAACTGCTCAGTCTCTATGAAAAGGGATAGGCTGAGTAATATGGGAAAGCCGAAAATTGCCGTCCAGGCCTGCGTATTTAATACCCCGACATTCTGAAGCTGCCGCATTAAAATAGCCCCAATAGAATAAAGCATGGTCGCGCCGAAAATAACGATAATCGCAATACGTTCATGCATGATGGCGGGGTCAAAGGAGATAATCAGCACCCCGATAAAGGCAACAACAATCCCGCTGCCCCGCCAATAGCTCAGTTTTTCCTTTAAGAGGAAATGCGCCATAATCAACGTAAGCGGTACATGCATTTGTACGATGACGATGATTGACGTTACATTTTCGGCCAGCTTTAATCCCATGATTGCAAAGGCAAAATGCAACCCACCCAAACAAAGCCCAACCGCAAAAATCAGCGTCATCTTGCCTTTAACAATGCGCAGCCAGGGAAATAAAATCAGGAAAACAATAGCAAACCGCAGGGCCATAAATAAAAATGGCGACAGATGCTCCAGCCCGATTTTCATCACAACAAAATTGACGCCCCAGACAAGGGATACAATAAAGCCGAACAGAATATGGTGGATCGGCATAACGCGCTCCCTACGTCATGCCGCGTTCTTTTTCGATGCGATCAAAGGCCACATTAATCACCGACAGTTTTTCGTTGGCGACCTCGATAAATTCCGGCGGCAAGCCTTGGGAGGCCAATAGATCCGGATGATGTTCCTTGATTAATTTACGATAAGCCGATTTAATTTCCTTATCCGTGGCCACCCGGCTGACGCCTAATATTTCATAAGGGTCTGCTTTATCCGGCCCAAGATTTTCGGCTCTGATTCGGTCAAATTCCGCAGCAGAAAACCCGAAAATCGCCGATACATCAGCCAGAAATTGCAATTCCGCCGGATGGATGACGCCATCCGCCCGCGCAATATGAAATAATATGCCCAGCAATTCTTCAAGCATCGCCGGCTTGGCCCGGAATAATTTGGCCAGCTGCAGGGCATAAGGCTCAAATCCCGTGGCTTCTTTTCGGGCCATATTGAATATACGCGCGACATTTTTCATCTCGCTTTCCGGCACTTTGAAGGCCTGCTTGAAGGCGTCAATCTCTTCCCGGCTCACATGGCCATCGACCTTGGCCATTTTTGCGCTTAACGCGATGACTCCAATGGTAAAAGAGACCTGATCGGTTTCAAGCCCTTCGCCCCCCTCACCCATTTTTTTACCAATATAATGACCCGCCACCGCCCCGATGATGGCCCCGATAGGCCCGCCCAGAATAGCGCCCCCGGCCGCGCCCCCGATGATTGAAGACCAAATAGACATAAGCATTTTCCTTTACCTGAATAGAGACACTCTATATCATCTTAGGCCAGCAATGATAGAAAAAATATGCGGGAATATTCTCATCAAATTTAGTAAAAACGACAAGGAAAGAACAACGTGTCCATAACCATTCAATTAAACCCTGATTTGGATATCGAGAAATTTGCCAGAATATTTCAAGATGCCGGACGTGTGCATATTCCTGAAATATTAACGCCGGAATCGGCCATGGCAATTTACGACGCTTTACAAAGCGAGGTCCCCTGGCAAAGCAATTTTAATGATGGGGAAAAAGGCTACACCCTCCATCAAATTCAAATTGACGCCATGGATGATGTTCAGCGGCATCTGCTCAATACCCATATCAATGAAAAGGCAAAATATGATTTTCAATATATCTTCAATGCCTATTCTTTGTCCGATGCCCGTGAGCAAAAGTTAAATCAGCATCTGTATATCAATCAATATCTGGATTTTGTGAATTCAGAAGACTATCTGGATTTCATGCGGGCTGTAACTGGTTTTAAAGAGGCCAGTTTTTCAGATTCCCAATGCACCCAATATAGGGCGGGGCATTTTCTTTCCGACCATAGTGACGATGTTGGCGGCAAAAACCGTCTTGTCGCCATGGTGATGAATTTCACCCCCAACTGGCGACCGGACTGGGGCGGCATTCTGCAATTCATTGACGATGATGGCCATATCAGCCAAGGCATAACGCCAAGCTTCAATGCGCTGAATATTCTTAAAATACCGCAAAAACATTCCGTTAGCTATGTGGTTCCCCATGCCGAGGGCGGGCGTTATGCGATCACGGGATGGCTGCGCAAAGGCCAGCCACCTGAAATTTAAAGCCGCCTAAAATCTAACCTAGGGTCAGACCTTAAAAAGGCCAGAACCAGAAACCGCGATCCAGACTGCTCTCGCATTTTTTCAGCTGGGCGGCATATTTCAGGCTGTTGCGCTGGACTTTTTTGGCCACCTTCATCAACCAGGGTTTCTTGCGGTAGTTTTTACGTTTAAAACCGCCGTGGCCCTCGTGATAGGCCAGATATTGATTTTCCGCATCCCATTTGGAAATGCCAAGGGTTTTCTGGCTCACATCCGTATACCAGCCGATAAAATCCGTCGCATCAGCAAAATTATCCCTGTCCGCGCCGCGATTGCCGGTTTTTTGTTTATACCAGTCCCATGTGCCGTCCTTAACCTGCGCATAGCCATAAGCCGTTGATTTCCGCCCCCACGGAATCACCCAGAATATATGGGTGCGCTCGGTCTTGGCATTATGTTTGAAACTTGATTCCTGATGAATGATTGCCAGCTGCACATGAATCGGCGTGCCATATTTCTTCTGCGACCGCAGCATGGCCTTATACCAGCCGCTTTTCTCCTTAAAAATCGCGCAGCCATCATCAATATTTCGCGGCGGAGATGTGGAACAGCCGGCCAGCAAAACAAGTATAACAACGATAAGAGACGTAATTTTCATGGTTTCAAAGAATCAAATACCACGCACAATGTCAAGGACAGATCATTATATCTTCGATTATGTCAAATTAATCTTGTTTTACGCGGGCGATACTGCCAACATCCGTGATGTAATCGATGAGATTATAAATAAAGATCGGAATATTATGCATTATATTGGTTTCTGGCCGAGGCTTGCTGCCACAATAATAGACAGCGTCATACTCCTTGTCATCACGATACCGCTACTGATCGCCATATATGGCTGGGGATATATAGACGATGAAAGATTTATTGTTGGTACCTATGACTTTCTCCTAAGCTGGGTATTTCCATTGGTCGCGACAATTGCTTTTTGGTTTTATAAGCAGGCAACCCCTGGCAAGATGGTTTTAAAGCTTATCATCGTGGATGCAAAAACGGGCGGCAAACCCAGCCTGCAACAATATATATTGCGCTATTTAGGCTATTTCATATCATTTCTAGCCCTTGGTATTGGTTATCTATGGATTATCTGGGATCCTAAAAAGCAAGGATGGCATGATAAGCTGGCGGGCACTGTGGTGATCAATCCAGAAAATCAACAGAACGCCCTTGGCTCTGCCCCCGATTAATACTACATAATATTACTCGCCAGCCAGCGCCTTGCGTCTTTTACGTCTATGCCGCGCCGTTTTGCGTAATCTTCGAGCTGGTCTTCGCCGATTTTGCCGATGCCGAAATATTGGCTTTTGGGGTGGCTGAAATAATAGCCGGATACGGATGAGGCCGGCAGCATGGCCATGCTGTCCGTCAGGGTGACACTGGCATTTCTGGTGCCGTCCAGCAGCTCGAACAGGGCCGGCTTCGTCGTATGATCCGGGCAGGCCGGATAGCCGGGGGCGGGGCGGATGCCGTCATATCTTTCGCGGATTAGCTCCTGATTGCTCAGTTTTTCATCCCTGGCATAGCCCCAATATTCTTTGCGAACCTGCTCATGCATCTGCTCGGCAAAAGCCTCTGCCAGTCTGTCGGCCAATGACTTTAGGAGAATATCATTAAAGTCATCAAATTTTGCCTGAAATTCTTTCAGTTTTTCTTCAATGCCAAGACCCGCCGTAACCACAAAACCGCCCAGATAGTCCGCTTTGCCGCTGCTTTCGGGCGCGACATAATCCGCCAGACACATATTATAGCTGCCTTCGCGCTTGCGGATTTGCTGGCGCAAAAATGGCACCCGCTCCAGAATTTCCTTGCGGCTGTCATCCGTATAAAGCATCACATCATCCCCAGCCGCATTGGCGGGCCAAAAGCCGATAACAGCCTTTGCCGTCAGCCATTTTTCATCTTGTATGGATTTCAGCATGGCTTCCGCATCGGCGAATAAATTGCTGGCAATCTCGCCGACCACATTATCCGTTAATATCTTGGGGTAGGTCCCCGTCAATTCCCATGTGCGAAAAAAAGGCGTCCAGTCAATATAATTGACCAGTTTACCCAAATCAAAATCGTCAAATGATTTCACCCCGAGGAATGATGGTTTGGGCGGCGTGTAATTATCCCAATCCAGAGGAAATTTATTGTCCCGGCATTCGCCAATGCTTATGCGGTCTTTCTTTTTCCGGCCCCGCGCATGGGCGTCCCGCAGGCCTTGATATTCGCCGGCAATTTTGGCCACAAAATCCTGTTTGTTGGTTTTGCTGAGCAGATTACTGGCGACCCCTACGGCGCGGGAAGCATCCAGAACATGGACGATGGGATGGTCATAATGGGGGGAGATTTTAACCGCCGTATGAATTTTGGACGTGGTCGCCCCGCCAATCATCACAGGAATGGTGAAATTCTGGCGCTGCATTTCCTCAGCCACCTGGGTCATTTCCTCCAGAGACGGCGTGATCAGACCCGACAGCCCGATGATGTCGACCTTTTCATCCCGCGCGGCCTGCAAAATCTTTTCATAGGATACCATAACGCCCAAATCGACAATCTCGTAATTGTTACATTGCAGAACAACGCCGACAATATTCTTGCCAATGTCATGGACATCGCCCTTAACCGTGGCCATCAGGATTTTACCCTTGGTGCTGATTTCGCCGCTTGTGGCCTTTTCCTCCTCGATGAAGGGCAACAGATAAGCCACGGCCTGTTTCATCACCCGCGCAGATTTTACCACTTGGGGCAGGAACATCTGGCCGGAGCCAAACAGGTCTCCCACCACATTCATGCCGTCCATGAGCGGGCCTTCAATAACCTCGATCGCCTTGTCAGATTTCTGCCGGGCTTCTTCGGTGTCTTCCTCAATATAGGCGGTGATGCCTTTCACCAGAGAATGAGACAGACGTTCCGCCACAGGCTTCTCGCGCCAGCTTAAATCTTCGGTAAGCTGAACGCCCTTTTCACCTTTAAACTGGGCCGCAATATCCAGCAGGCGGTCGGTGGCATCGGGCCGCCGGTTCAGAATGACATCCTCGACCCGTTCCCGCA
>JALSHF010000091.1 GCA_026982375.1 Emcibacter sp.
ACCGGTATTACCTGTGTGCCGCCCCTGTGGGTTCAATTGGTCGATCTGGATTGGCCGGAAGAAGCGGTGAAGTCCCTGCGCTATATTGCGACGACTGGCGGACGGATGCCGGTTCCGGTCACCCGGAAATTCCGCAAAATATTGCCAGAAACTGATATATATTTGATGTATGGCCTGACGGAAGCCTTCCGTTCAACCTATCTGCCGCCGTCCGAAGTGGACAGGATTCCAAGCTCTATGGGCAAGGCCATTCCCAATGCAGAAATTCTTGTGGTCAGAGAAGACGGTACGAGCTGTGATGTGGGCGAGGAGGGGGAACTTGTTCACCGGGGCGCTCTGGTCGGTTTGGGTTACTGGAATGATACTGCCCGCACCAACGAACGCTACAAACCCGCGCCGGGGCAAGTGGCCGGTCTGCCAAATCCGGAAATTGCCGTATGGTCTGGGGATTGGGTTAAAAAGGATGCCGATGGCTATCTATATTTTGTGGGCCGGCGCGATGAGATGATAAAAACATCAGGTTTTCGCACCAGCCCGACCGAATTGGAAGAAATCATTTATGCCAGTGGTCTGGTTGATGAAATCGCCGCCATTGGGATCGATCATGATCAATTGGGACAGGCAATCTGGATTGTGGCTTCGGCAAAAGATACGGCAAATCTGGATGTCGAGGGAATTATGGCCTATTGTCGGGCGGAAATGCCGTCCTATATGGTGCCGCACAAGGTGATAGAATGGAAAATCCTGCCCAAAAACGCCAATGGCAAGGTTGATCGCAAAGCCATAACAGCAGAATTAAAAAAAGCAGAAGAAGCATGACGACAAAAATGGAAAAGAAAAAACCTGAACATGCGCCCATCATTGGTTTTGCGCCGTCCGAAGGCGAACTGACCATTGGCGGCGTAAAGATCAGTCAATTGGCGGAGCGGGTGGGCTCAACCCCCTTTTATGCCTATGACAGGGCATTGATCACGTCCCGCATTGAGGAAATGCGCAAATATTTGCCGCAGAGCCTTAAAATACATTATGCCATGAAGGCAAACCCGATGCCCGCTGTGGTTCAGCATCTGAGCCGGATTGTGGATGGTCTGGACCTGGCCTCCACAGGGGAAATGGCGATCGCACTGGATACCGGAATGGATCCCGCGCTGATAAGTTTCGCGGGCCCGGGAAAAACAGAACAGGAACTATCTCAGGCCATTGCGGCAGGCGTTGTCATCAATATGGAATCCTTTACGGAGATGGAAAATATTGCCCGCATAGCGCAGCAGCAAGGCCTTAAGGCAAAGGTCGCCATTCGGGTTAATCCGGACTTTGAATTAAAATCATCCGGCATGAAGATGGGCGGCGGGCCGCAGCAGTTTGGTGTC
Source organism: Emcibacter sp. (assembly GCA_026982375.1). Taxonomy (GTDB): domain Bacteria; phylum Pseudomonadota; class Alphaproteobacteria; order Sphingomonadales; family Emcibacteraceae; genus Paremcibacter. Next base: position 1,371 of record JALSHF010000091.1, read on the forward strand.
GATGCGGAACAGGTTCCGGATATGCTAAAGCGTCTGGCGCAGCTGGGTCTGGAATTTATCGGCTTTCATATTTTTAGCGGATCACAGAATCTTAAAGAAGAAAGCTTGCTGGAGGCGCAGGAAAAAACACTTGCCCTTGCGGTATCCTTGTCTCGGCACGCCCCGAACGCCCCGAAAAAAGTCAATATCGGCGGCGGTTATGGCATACCCTATTTTCCGGGGGATAAAGCGCTCAGTCTGAAAAACCTCGGCGACGGCTTATCTGTTCTTCTGAAAAAATTTCATGAAACGCTGCCGGATACGGAAGTTGTTACTGAACTTGGCCGCTTTATGGTGGGGGAAGCCGGCATATATGTGACCCGGGTCATTGATAAAAAAATCTCGCGCGGGGAGGTATATTTAATCACGGACGGCGGTATGCATCATCATTTGGCCGCATCCGGGAATTTTGGCCAGTTAATTCGAAAAAATTACCCTGTCGCTATTGCCAATAAACTGGACGGACCGGTACAGGAAAAGGTCAATATTGTTGGCTGTTTATGCACGCCGCTTGATCGTTTGGGCGATAAAATGATATTGCCCGTGGCAGAGGTTGGTGATTATGTGGTGCTATTTCAATCAGGGGCTTATGGTCTGTCGGCCAGCCCAACAGCATTTCTGGGACATCCGGCACCAAAAGAAGTGCTGGTATAAAAATTAGAGGAAACTATCAATGACCGGCATTAGTGGTTGGCTTGGGGCGTTAGGGGAGACACATACGCCGGATGATGTGATAACAAATATGGCAACCCGCCTGTCACGGGGGGCGCATGACCGCCATTTACTGAAAAATTTAAAAAAAACCGCCAGTTCTGTTGGGGGCATATCCCTGGTTTCACGCTATGACTTTAATGATGTGGCGGAACATGAGGAATATTATTCTGCCATATGCGGTAAAATTATCTGGCAAAATTCTGACCTGAAGTCACTCGCACAGGCGCGCGGGGATGGTATGGCCCTCATTGAAGGTTACAAGAGATATAAAAGCGGGGTCTTAAAGATGATGCAGGGGGCTTGGTCCATAGCCCTGATTTCACCAAAGCGAAAAATGGCCCTTGTTGCGGTGGATCGTATGGGGGTCAGTCCCATGTGCTTTGGCTTGGGCAAAAACAATGAATTTGTTTTTTCTTCCGTGACCGATGGCATGCGGGCCTTTCCAGATTTTGAGGCAACGATAAGCCCGCAGAATATCTACAATTATCTTTATTTTTTTGTTGTTCCTGCGCCAACAAGCATCTTTGATGAAATTTCTAAATTGGAGGCCGCGCAATATGCCCTTTATGAAAATGGCAATCTATCCACAGGCTATTATTGGGAAATGCCCTATACGACCGAGAAAAAAGGGGACTTGGAAGAATGGGCAGAGCGATTAAGGACCCAGATGGATCAGGCCATGATCACGACAATGGAAGGCGCAAACCCCGATGCCATTGGCTCTTTCCTGAGCGGGGGACTTGACAGCAGTACGGTTTCGGGATTGATGATGAAACATAATGGCGGCGGCAAAACATTTACGATTGGTTTTGATGACCCCAAATATGATGAAAGCGATTTTGCGCGCCTTGCAGCCAATCATTTTGGGACGGACCATAATGAATATTTTGTTGTACCGGAAGATGTGAACGAAGTTCAGGAAAAAATTGCTGAAATATATGATGAACCTTACGGCAACACCTCTGCCGTACCGGCTTATTACTGCGCGAAAATGGCGAAAGAGCAAGGCGTCGAACTTCTTCTGGCAGGGGACGGCGGGGATGAATTATTCGCGGGAAATGAACGCTATATTTCCATGCAATCCATAGAAAAATATGGCCTTATTCCCAATGTTTTACGTAAAGGGCTGCTGGAGCCGATATTATCACTTCCCGGCGTGGGGCGCCTGCCAATATTGTCAAAAGCAAAAAATCTCTCGAAACGTTATGCTATCCCCATGCCGGATCGTTTATATTCATATGGTTTTTTCTTTGGGCGTGCGCCGGAAGATATTTTCACATCGCAGGCCGCCGGGGAAATTAACGCGGATATTCCCCTTGATATTATGCGTAAAAAATATGACCATTATGAAGACAGTCAAATGGTCCAGCGCATGATGCATCTGGATTTGCAGATAACCTTGGCAGACAATGATTTGCGAAAAGTTAACCGCATGTGTGATCTTGCCGGCGTCGAGGTCAGATACCCTTTTTTAGAGTCTGAACTTGTTGATTTCGCGGCGTCTGTTCCGACCGACATTCTCTTGCAGGGCGGGGAATTAAGATATTTCTTTAAACATGCTCTCAAGAACTTTTTGCCGCCAGAAGTAATCACGAAAGAAAAACACGGGTTCGGACTGCCTTTTATGTCCTGGATACATCAGGACAAGGAAATATATGAGAAAATAACAGATAATCTGTCTGATTTTCGCAAGCGTGGATATTTGAAGGACAGCTTTATTGATGAAATCATCATGGGTTGTGGCCAGTCAGAAGAATCGGGCGCCGGCGGTTTTGGCTGGGATGTTGCTATGCTTGAAATTTGGCTTAAGAAACATCTTTAGTATTTCATCATATAAATAATGCTTGCAAAGAATCGTAAATATCAAGAAAGACTAATATATTTTATGATAATTGTAAAATTGCACTATTTTGAGTAGAATGTGGTTAATACAGGTATAAGATGTTGCGGATTAGGCAGAAAAATTGCATTAATGCCTGCTAAAAGAAAAAATTCTGATTTATTTGCAATAATTTAACTAATTCAGATTATGCAAGTATGAGTAAAAGCCAAAAGCTTAAATAGCAGGTTGGCATGACGCAGATTAATAAAATATTGGAAGGGAAATAAACGGTGATTAAAAATTTTTTCAAACTTGAGGTTTTTTCTCAAGCTATAAAAGGCGGCCTTGTTCTGTTTGCGGCATTGGTGTTGGCAAGTTGTACGTCGAATCTTAACAGCTTGCCGTCAGCACAATTTGTTCCGGCAGAAGAAGGCCCGGGGCCACAATATGTTGTTGGCCCTTTAGATGGCTTGCAGATATTTGTCTGGAGAAATCCGGAGTTAACAACATCTGTTACCGTACGGCCAGATGGTCGTTTCTCGGTACCTTTGATTGATGATATGACGGCAACAGGCAGAACGCCAACCCAGTTGGCCCGTGACATTGAGAAGAAGCTTTCTGAATATATACAAAGCCCAATCGTAACGGTAATTGTGTCCGGCTTTCAAGGGCCATTTGCCCAGCAGGTCAGAGTCGTTGGCTCTGCCACATCCCCGCAAGCCATTCCGTATCGCGCTAATATGACCCTTCTGGATGTTATGATCACTGTGGGCGGCGTTACTGAATTTGCTGCCGGAAATCGTGCGACACTGGCCCGGGTAGAAGGCGGCGTTCAACGAGAGTATGGCTTGCGCATTGATGACCTGATCAGGGATGGCAAGGTTAGTGCAAACGTAAAAATTAACCCTGGTGATGTGATTATCATTCCAGAAAGTTTCTTTTGATTTAAGGGTGGCTATGCCTAAACGGTGTTATGCCGTTTAGGCTACCGTTGATTTTTTTCGGCAAAGGAAGCTTTGCTGATAAGAATAATATGATTGTTAGGGTGGTTTAAATATGAACGAGATGTATCAACAACTTATCTCGATATTATATGGTGTCTGGAGACGGCGGATTATCGCGATCTCCATAGCATGGGTAATATGTGTTGTGGGCTGGGTTTTTGTTGCTCAAATTCCAAATAAATATGAGTCATCTGCCCGTATCCATGTTGATGCGGAAACTTTTCTAAAGCCACTACTTGGACGTATGGCGGTACAGAATAATATCTATAATCAAGTTGCCATGATGCGCCAGACTTTGATCAGCCGGCCAAATATTGAAAAAGTCATCAGAATGACCGATCAAGATCTTCTTATTAATGGAGAAGAGGAAATGGACGCAAAGATCGCTGAGATAACGGATAATATCAATATTTCCATCATCGCGGCCAATTTATTCACCATTACCTATGTTCATGAGAGTCCGGTTATTGCCAAATCGGTGGTGGATTCATTTCTAAATATTTTTATGGAAGAAAACCTGGGTCAAAACAGGAAAGACCTTACGTCTGCGGTGAGATTCATTGAGGATCAAATACGAGAGTATGAGGAGCAGCTTGAAATTTCTGAGCAGAGGGCTATGGAATTTCGTCAACGAAATATGGCGCTTTTGTCTGACAAAACATATTTTGAGAAACTTCAGGCAAGTGTTCAGGAAGTTAATACGGTCAAGCAGACTTTGGTGGAATATAATAACCGCAAGCAACAGCTCATAGAAAGCATGAAGAATACGCCGGCCTTTGTACCTTCGAGGGGAATGGGGCCATCTTTAGGCGGCGGTGGGGGTGTTTCGGCGACATCTGCCCTGCAAAACCGGTTAAATACGATGGAAGCCCGTCTGGATGAACTTTATGTGCGCGGATATAAAGACCAGCACCCTGATGTGCGTATTGTTCAGAACCAAATTGAAAGCCTGAGAGCAAAGCTTGTTCAAGAACGGGGGGATTTCAATGAGGCGTTAAAGAATAATGATACGAAGGCCCTGCAAGCCAGCGGCGGCGTCATGCCCAATCCGGTATATGATCAATTGAGCATTAAGCTATTTGATCTGGAAGGGGAAATTGCCAGCCTTGAATCACGATTGGCCAACAGGATAGAGGCGAATAAGCATCTTCAGTCAATGGCACATAGAATTCCAGAAGTAGAAGCAGAGCTTGCCCGCCTTAACCGTGATTATGGCGTTCTGAAAAAGAATTATACAGAGATGGTCAGCAAACGTGAATCGGCCAAAATTTCCTCTGATCTGGAAACCAATACGGATCGCGTGCGTTTTCGGATCATTGACCCGCCGCAGGAAGCCAGAGAACCCATTAGCCCAAATCGTTTGCTGTTGGTCATTGGGGTTTTGGTTGTTGGCTTGGGAGCAGGTGTATTCGTTGCCTTCATCATTAGTCAAATGCATACAACATATTCCATTGAGCAAAATTTGAGGGATAAGTTTCCTTATCCTGTTCTGGGATCAATATCCATATTGCGGTCAAATGAGGAATTGCAACTAAGCAAACGAAAATTAATCATGTTTTCTATTATGATGGCAGGTCTTCTGGCATCCAGTATCAGTGTTTATGTGGTCATGCTGTTTATGCATTCCCCTATGATATAAATTCTGGGATATAAATTCTGGGATATAAATTCTGGGATATAAATTCTGGGATATAAATTTTGGGATATAAATTTTGGGATATAAATTTTGGAATATGAACTAAGGTTGAAAAAATGAGTTTGATTGAAAAAGCCGCAGAAAAACTGAGAAAAAGTGAAAGCTTGGTAGAGCGCGCAGCAGAAAAACTGGAGAAGTCCCACACTATAAAGAGTGAGGATGCTGATTTGGGGCCAGATTTGGGGCCAGATTTGGAGATGGAAAAACGATCAAGCCCGATTTTGAAAACGCATCAATCAGAACCGCTCAAAAAGACCTCAAAGCATAGTGCGACGGTGGAATTAAACTATGATGTATTGCATCAGAATAATATATTGATTGATGATCATATCGAAAACTCGGTTACGGCAGAAGAATTTCGCATTATCAAACGCAGTCTGTTGCTGAATGCTTTTTCCAAAGGTGATTCTGCCATTAAGAATGGCAATATATTATTGGTGACCAGCACGCAGCCGGACGAAGGCAAGACTTTTTGTGCGGTAAGTCTGGCCTTGAGCATGGCCGCAGAAAGAGACTTGACGGTACTTCTCGTGGATGCGGATGTGGCCAAGCCGGATGTTATGAATACGCTTGGTGTAAAAGGCAACAAGGGGTTGATAGATGTTATTGAAAATAAGGATATGGACCTTAGTGAATGTTTGTTGAGAACGAATATTCCGAACCTGACGATTTTGCCGGCGGGCAAGAAACATAAACTTACGACCGAGCTGCTTGCCAGTGAGCGTATGGGCGATATCATTGATGAAATTGCCAGACGATATCATGACCGTATCATTATCATCGATTCTCCCCCCGTTCTGGCCAGTAGTGCCGCCTCGGTTCTGGCGTTGCATGTTGGACAAATTTTATATGTCGTAGAAGCCGAGAGAACGCGGGAAGAAGAGTTGAATGATGCGCTCAAGATGATAGAAAACTGCAAAAATATTAATTTTCTACTGAATAAAACGAGGTTTACCGCGGGTAAGAAGAAATTTGGTTCTTATTATGGATATGGTTATAATTGATATAAAAGCGAGGGCGGGGAAAGATGTATAACAACAAAAAAACAATGTTACTACTGTCAACGGCAGTTTTGTCCGCATTTGCATTAAATGCAAATGCGGCAGATTGGCGCTTGACGCCGTCTATTACGGTGACGGAGACCTATACGGATAATGTTGACCTGGATGCGAGTTCTCAGGAAAATGGGTTTGTCACTCAAATTGCACCGAATTTCTCCCTTACGGGCAATGGGGCGCGGTTAAATGCTTCGGTTAATTATACGGCTAATTATTTTTACTATCCCGGCAACAGCACCGATGAACATGACTTGCGTCATAATCTTCAAACGAGATTGTCGAGTGAATTAATCAGCGAAACTTTTTTTATAGAGGGCAGTGCAAATATTAATCAGCAATTCCTGGATCGCCGCCGCGCCATATCTGCGGAACAGGTGAGCCGGACAGAGAATCGACGAACCGTTCAGACCTACCAGGTTTCTCCTTACCTTGTCCGCAGGTTTGGATCATGGGCATCGGCGGAATTAAGGTATGACTTGCGTTATATTCGGTCGGCTGCGGATACAGAGCAAACGACAGTGAATACTTTTTTTGGAAATTCCCTAAGCCATATGGGTAGCTTGTCTATTCATAGCGGACGTGAGTTCAGCAAGTTAAACTGGACGTTGACGGGGCTATATAGAACAGAGGAAAGAGAAAATACCTCTGAATATAATACCACGACAGCCCGGGCGGATTTTTCTTATCAAGTGAGTCATATGTTTTCCTTGCTGGGCAGCGCGGGTTATCAAAAAAGAGATGCTGTTGGATCCTTTGCTAATTTCAATGGCTTCATATGGGATGCCGGCTTTCGTTTGGTGCCGGGGCCCAGAACATCCCTTTCTTTTAGATATGGTAATCAATATGACGGCGAAACATTCTCATTAGACACATTGTATAAAATTACAGCAAAAGATACCATTTCACTGACCTATACGGATAGAATTCGGACCTTTCAATCATTTGCGTTTGATGGAACTGGCGGCGGAAATTTGAATTCATCTTTAAATAGTGACTTTATCAGCGGCGATATTACGCGCAGAAAACAATGGCGGCTATCGATCAGCGGAACCCGCGGACGGACGACTTATTCATCATCAGCATTTTATAGCCAATATCAGTCCGATAATTTGGCATTGGGTGAAAAAAGATATGGTGGATCCGTGTCCATCAGCCGTAATCTGAATAGTCGCCTGAGTATAGATGGTCGGTTTTCATATAATTTATCGAAATTTCTGTCGGATAATATCAATGATAGATTCTGGTCTGCCTCAAGTAATTTGAATTATCAAATCTCAAAATCATTGCTGGGCAGTCTTAGCTATTCCCATTCGAATAGGGATCAAAGTCGCTTTGGGAATTTTAACGGGGGATCAAATTATATTTCCCTGTCGATCAGGGCGGTACTCTAGGTGAATGATGTTTAATGATTTTTATGGATTTGAGGGCAAGCCTTTCCAGCTTACGCCGGATCCCAGTTTTTATTTTGACAGTTCTACCCATCATAAGGCGATGGCGTATCTGACCTATGGTTTAAGTCAGGGTGAGGGATTTATCATTGTAACCGGTGAAATTGGTGCCGGGAAAACCACGCTTGTTGCGCGCCTTTTGAATGAATTGGATACCAACCAATATGTTGCCGCGAAAATAGTGACGACGCATCTTGATGCGGATGATATTTTGCGCATGGTTGCCGCAGGTTTTGGCCTGAATATCATGTCGAAAGACAAGGCAATCCTGTTGAATGAAATTGAGGTTTTCTTACGTAGAAATCATCAAAAAGGCAAACGCGCCCTCTTAATCATTGATGAAGTTCAAAATCTGCCTATTCCCGCATTGGAAGAATTGCGTATGCTCTCCAACTTTCAGGAAGGCGACAGGGCTTTGCTGCAGAGTTTCCTGATTGGACAGCCGGAATTCAGGGATAAATGGGCTTTTGCGCCTGAGCTTGAACAGTTAAGGCAGCGGGTGATCGCCACGCATCACCTGCAATCTATGACCAGTGATGAAACGAAGGAATATATTCAGCATAGGTTAAAAATAGTTGGCTGGAAGGGAAAACCTCTTTTTACGGATGATGCCTTTGAGATAATTTATCAATTTACGAACGGCGTCCCCCGCAAGTTAAATACGCTCTGTTCCCGCATTCTGCTATTTGGTTCAATTGAAGAACTGGATACGATTGATAAGGTTGTTGTCTCAAATGTTATTGAAGATATGGAACGTGATATTGCCTCTTCCGGGCCTTCGGTCAAAAAAAATGGCGGGCTGTATAGTGGAAATGCCGCCCAAAGCGGGCAGCAGAATATATCAATTGACAGCCCGGAAATTGACCTCCTGAAAGAACGCATTTATGTGCTGGAAAAATATGTCAAAATTCATGATGAAACCATCAAAAGCGCATTGGAAATCCTGGCGTCTCTGATGATCCAGAATGAAGATCAGGACATATAATCCGATGACATCCCAGATCAAAAATGCCATGACCGTTGATGTGGAGGATTATTTTCAGGTGGGGGCCTTTGAGAATGACATAGACCGGAATGACTGGGAAAATCTGGAATGCCGCGTTGAGCAAAATATGGACGTCATTTTAAAAATGTTTGATGATCATGGCGTTAAGGCGACATTCTTTACGTTAGGATGGATTGCTCAAAGATACCCAGAGGTCATCCGCCGGATCACGGAGAATGGCCATGAACTGGCGAGCCACGGTATGAGCCACAGGCGCGTTTCGGATCAAAACAGGGACGCGTTTCTGGATGATGCTCTATCATCCAGAAAGCTGTTGGAAGATATGGGCGGCTGCGCCGTTAAAGGTTATCGTGCGCCAAGTTTCTCCATTGGAGAGAAAAACCTCTGGGCGCTGGATGTGTTGCTTGAGGCCGGTTATCATTATAGTTCAAGTATTTATCCCATCAGACATGATCATTATGGCATGCCTTCTGCGCCGCGTTTTGTCTTTAAGCCAATTAAGGCGCAGGATTTTCTGGAAATGCCGGTCACGACGGTGGAAGTTATGGGGCGTAAAATTCCTTGCGGCGGCGGCGGCTATTTTCGCCTTTTGCCTTATTTTATCTCAAAGGCCGCCATGCGGCGGGTGAATGACAAGGATCAGAAAGCCTGTATCTTTTATTTTCATCCCTGGGAGATTGATCCCGGGCAGCCACGCCAGCGGCAGGCAAGTCTGAAATCAAAATTCCGGCATTATACCAACCTTGATGTTATGGAAAATAAAATCCGGAAAGTTCTGGCAGAATTTAGCTGGGGCCGAATGGACGATGTTTTTCTTGAGCGACCGGAGATAATCTCATGCAAGTAAAAATGTTAGATATTTTTGAGGATTGTGCGAAATGGGATGATTATGTTTTGAAGCATTCTGCCGCGACGGTCTATCATAAGTCGGCATGGGGCAGGGCCGTCTCGGCAAGTATGGGACATGATTGCTATTATATCTATGTTGAAGACAATGGGGAAATATGCGGCCTTATTCCTTTGATACATATTAAGAGCAGGCTTTTTGGCAATTCACTTATTTCTGTGGGTTTTGCCACAAATGGTGGCCCGATTTTTGATAATCCTGCGGCCTTAAGTCTGTTGGATGAGGAATGTCGAAGATTATCCACGGCCTTGAATGTGGATTTTCTTGAGTGCCGTAACATGGCGGCCATTCATGATGACTGGCCGACTAAAAGCGAGACTTATTCCACTTTCAGAAAAGACCTGTCTCCTGATAATGAAGAAAATATGAAGGCAATTCCCCGAAAACAACGGGCCATGGTGCGCAAGGGCATTAAATTTGGCTTGAAGGCTGTGATTGACCCTCTGCCCGACCGGTTGTTTTCAATGTATTCTGAAAGTGTGCGGAATTTAGGCTCGCCGGTATTCCCCAAAAAATTATTTTACTGCCTTAAACAGGAATTTGGCGATAATTGTGAGATTCTGACCGTTGAAACGCCCGAAGGGCAGCCCGTATCGAGTGTGATGACATTTTATTTCCGGGATGAGGTCGTGCCCTATTATGGCGGCGGCACAAAGGAGGCCCGAGCGCTTGCGGCCAATGATTTTATGTATTGGTCACTTATGGCGCATGCGGTAAGTCAAAAAAAATGCCGTATATTTGATTTTGGCCGCAGCAAGAATGGCACGGGTGCCTTTAGTTTTAAAAAGAACTGGGGGTTTGAGCCGAGGGCGCTGCATTATGAATTCATCCTGAAAGAGGGGGGAGAGCTACCCGATATCAACCCCTTGAATCCAAAATATCAGTTGATGATCAAGACATGGAAGAAACTTCCTCTGCCGATTGCCAATATTGTTGGGCCTTTAATATCCAGGTCTTTGGGTTAATTTAATTAAATGTAACCAATTTGAAAGTAATATAGCGCATAAGAACGTCTTCTGGGATAATGAACGGCAATAAAAAATGGCAGATATGCAATTACAGGAAATCAAAACACAATGGCGCAATGCATCAATTGCTTTGAGCGCGGCTGCGGTTGTTGTGCTTGTTTCTTTTTTTGATACGGTTAAGGAACTGGTGCTGACGTGGTGGGACAAACCGGAATATAACCATTGCTTGTTAATATTGCCGATTATTATTTATTTGATATATGAGCGGCGTGAAATCTTCCAGAAAATAGCGCCCGAGCCTTCCTGGCTGGGCCTTTTACCCTTGCTTGGCGGCGGCGGGCTATGGTTATTGGGGGAGCTAGCAGATGCCAACGTGGTTCGTCAATTCGGCCTGATCATCATACTACAGGGTTGTATATTGACTATATTGGGCAAAAGAATTTTTTTAGGCCTGCTTTTCCCGATTTTTTATATGGTGTTTTTGGTTCCTTTTGGTGATTTTCTGGTTCCTGCGTTGCAGGATTTTACCACTGTCTTTGTCATTATGACCCTGAATCTATTTAATATCCCGGTATTTGTAGAGGGGGTATTCCTTTCAATAGCAGCGGGGAACTTCCATGTGGCGGAAGCCTGCGCGGGCCTCAGGTTTCTGGTGGCGACAGTGGCGCTTGGCACGTTAATGGCGAATGTGGCCTATAAAACCTGGGGACGTCAAATCACTGTTGTAATACTGTCATTCCTGGTGCCTATATTGGCCAATGGTCTGCGGGCGAGTGGTATTATTCTGGTCGCTCATTGGTCAGATATGAAATATGCGACCGGGGTTGATCATCTGGTATATGGCTGGATTTTCTTTGCAGTTGTCTTGCTGATCTTTATCTCGATTGCGATGACATTTACCAACCGGGGCGTGAATGATGGCTATATCGATTTCACGAAAAAATACTGGACTGCTAACACGCCGGTAAGCTTAAAGCAATTTGCCTTGCCGCTGATCATAAGTGTAGTCTTTGTCGTCAGTGCGCCATTTTATAGCTCCGTTATTGAACAGAGATATCAAACTTTCGCAAATAACACGCTGGCGCTTGATGAAAAAATATGGGGTGTGGATACCTCGATGAGTACTGATTGGAAACCGCAATATCAGGGCGCTTCTCAGGTTTTTCATTTGCGTCATGAAGAGCAGGATTCTGACGCAATAGATATCTTTGCCGCATATTATAAATATCAAAGTCAGGATGCTGAAATGATTCGTTTTGGTAATGGCGTTGTCCAGCAAGATATATGGGACCGTATTGACAATAGAAAAGTGAAAACCAAAATAAGCGGTTCACGGGCATCTGTGAATGAAATTTTATTACAATCTGGCGGCAAGAGAAGACTCGTATGGTATTGGTATTGGGTGGATGGACGTATTACAGCCAGCAATTATAAAGCCAAAATACTTGATGCAAAGGCCAAACTATTGGGAGGACGACTGGATTCAGCGGTTATTGCCCTGTCGGTACCTTTTGATGACCTGAATATTGATCAAAAGAGAGCCCTATTGGCAAAATTTACCGCAAGTTTGCCGCCTTTGGACAGTATGGTAACGGGATCGCCGTAAGATAAGCAGAAATTTAACCAGAAATACCAGAAAGAGTAGACGCCTAGAATGTTGAAAATTCAAAAAACGATCACGGCTATATGTATTTTTTATCTGAGCGGAATATTGGCCATCCATGCAAATGATACGGCTTATCAGCGCAGTATGGATTTCCCGGATATCGTCCGAAAAATCACCCCGTCGGTTGTCGGTATTGCAACCGACAGCCCGCTGAGAAGTCCGCGTGTCGTGATGAGGGGGACAGGGTTTGTCGTTTATGACGGCCTTCATATTATTACGAATGCGCATGTTTTACCCTCCGGAAATAATATGGAGTATAATGAAAATATTACCATATTGATCGGTCGGGGCAGAAGCCCGGACAAGCGCGTTGCGGAAGTCATTCGCGTTGACAGAGAGCATGATCTGGCTTTGTTGCGCGTTAAGGGCGACAAAATTCCCAAGTTCATATTGGGAACAGGTGCCTTGGCACCCGAAGGAACAGAGATTGCGATCACAGGATTTCCAATCGGATCCGTATTAGGCCTGTTTCCGGTGACCCATAAAGGCATCATTGCCTCTATAACGCCTATTGTCATCCCGCAGCCAACGGCGAGATACCTGAACCCAAAAGTTATTCAACAAACGCGGTATGATGTATATCAACTGGATATAACGGCTTTTCCCGGCAACAGCGGAAGCCCATTATATAATAGTGTTTCAGGCAGGGTTGAGGGGATATTGAATAGTGTTTCGGTGAAGGGAAGCAAGGAAAACGCCCTGACAAAACCAACCGGAATTTCTTTTGCCATTCCGGTCGTGCATCTTCATAACTTGTTGCGGGATGCTGGACTAAAATAATTTATCACGGCAAAAAATAAAAACCCTGATTAATTATCTTTTTTCTCTTGGCTTCCTGCCGCAGGCATAATCTGTTCCATTTGCTCTGCAGGAGAAATACTATTGTCCGCAATGTTACTGCCTGTGTCATTTAAGGCGGTCCAAACGGAGACAACAGCAACAACCCACCCCAGAACGGCTCCCGCGACCCAAACCATTAATGAGTGCCGCATGGAAAGACGGTCTTCTTTTTTATCTTGCATATTACGCGCTTTGGTAACCATAATAAAACCTAATATTTCAATACATTAGTTCCAGATATACCAGAATACTACTTTATAGTTAATAAACTCTAATGATAAGTTGATTTATAATCAATAAATAAATACTTAAACACTATTTTACTCATATGCTATTATACAAGAAATGTGCCAGTTTTGTTAAATGGCTGTAAAGCAAGGGTTTAAGAGAATTTTGCTTTGGCCAGGCTCGGGGAAGGATAAAAAACTGTAAAATATTCCGACAGTTTTATGGCGTATTTTACAGTTTTAATATATTTTAGATGTTAAAAGCCTTTAATTTTTATCCAGAGCGTAGCCCGCAGAGCGAACTGTTCTGATGATATCCGGGTAATTATTAATATTAAGGGCTTTGCGAAGGCGCCGGATATGGACGTCAACGGTGCGTGATTCGACATATATACCGTTGCCCCAAATGCGGTCTAATAATTGATCACGAGAAAATACCCGGTTCGGGTTTTCGAGGAAATGCCGGAGGATCTTAAATTCGGTTGGGCCAAGATGAATGGGCGTTCCCGCGCGGGTTACTTTATGTGATACTGTATCCAGAATAATATCATCATAGGAAAGCTGCTCCCCACTTAAGGCGGGCCTGATGCGCCGAAGGATAGCCTTGATCCGGGCCAAAAGTTCCTTGGGCGAAAATGGTTTGGTGATATAATCATCCGCGCCGGTGTCCAGCCCTCTGACCCGGTCACTTTCATCTGCGCGTGCGGTTAACATAATGATGGGTACATTCCGGGTGATTTTATGGCGGCGTATTCTGCGGCAAATTTCAATGCCGGACAGGTTGGGGAGCATCCAGTCCAGCAAAATTAAATCGGGCATTATTTCTTCCGAGGCATAAAGACCTTCCTCGCCATCGCTTTCACAATGAACAATAAAGCCTTCCTGGGTAAGGTTGTAACGAATAAGCTCAGTTAAGCTCTGGTCGTCCTCGATCAATAAGATTTTTGTTTTCATGTTTTGTCACAATATAAATTATGAGTTTTCAGAATTTGGTTCAATTACGGTATAATTGCTGCTGTCATCTTTTGGTCTTTTCAGGGCGAGTAATTCCCCCTCATTGATATAATAGACAAGTTCGGCAATATTTGTCGCATGGTCCCCGGCGCGTTCAATATTTTTGGCGATGAATAGCAGGTGTGTTGCAAGCGTTATATTCTGCGGTTCTTTCATCATATAGGTCAGCATTTCCCGAAAAAGACTATTATAGAGACTATCGACTTCCTCATCCCTTCGCCAGACCTCAATGGCTTTGTCAATGTCTCTTGTAATATAGGCATCAATAACATCCGTGATCATTTCCCTGATTTGCTTGATCATTTGATCAATGAAACGGCTGCTGACAGATATGGTTTTCCCGTGGCTGAGAACTTTGACTCTTTTTGCCAGGTTTTTGGCATAATCACCTATTCTCTCAAGTCCTGCGCTGATTTTTATGGTGGATACGATGTCTCTTAAGTCATCTGCAACAGGCGATCGCAAGGCGATCATCTGGATGGCCTGTTTTTCAATTTCCATATCCATCTGGTCAACAAGCCGGTCAGTCTCGCGAACTTTATCCGCAAGGTCCTGATCTTTATCTTGCATGGCAATCAGCGCGTTTTTATATTGTTCTTCAACCAGATCGCCCATTTTGACAATCTTGGACCTAAGGCTGTTTAACTCATCATCAAATGAGGATGATATATGATGTGGCGACATGTTTTTTCCTCTAAATAAAGCCTAACCATAACGGCCAGTGATATAATCTTTGGTTTTTTCCACTTTAGGATTTGTAAAAATTTCAGAAGTATCCCCGAATTCAAGAATTTCGCCAAGGTGGAAAAAAGCTGTTTTTTGCGATACGCGCGCGGCCTGCTGCATGGAATGGGTTACAATGACTATGGCAAAGCGA
This sequence comes from Emcibacter sp., assembly GCA_026982375.1. Taxonomy (GTDB): domain Bacteria; phylum Pseudomonadota; class Alphaproteobacteria; order Sphingomonadales; family Emcibacteraceae; genus Paremcibacter. The sequence goes on from JALSHF010000091.1 coordinate 16,657, forward strand.
TTTCTTAATTCCTCGATTAATTCTTCAATGATTGCCGTTGCTATGGGGTCAAGGGCGGAGCATGGCTCATCCATTAAAATGACTTCGGGGTTTACGGCAATGGTGCGGGCGATACATAGCCTTTGTTGCTGGCCGCCCGACAGGGCGGTGCCCGAAGTATCCAGACGATCTTTGACTTCATTCCACAGGCCGGATTTTTGCAGGCTGGTGAAGACGATTTCATCCAGTTCAGCACTATTACGCGCAAATCCGTGGATGCGCGGGCCATAAGCCACATTGTCATAAATTGACTTTGGAAAAGGATTGGGTTTTTGAAACACCATGCCTACGCGGGCCCTTAGCTGCACCACGTCAATGGCTTTATCATAGATATCCTGACCATCAAGCGTGATGCTGCCCGTAATGCGGCATGAGGGAATGGAATCATTCATTCTGTTAATACAGCGCAAAAAAGTTGACTTGCCGCAGCCTGAAGGCCCGATCAAGGCGGTTACGGTACCCGAGCTGATGTCCAGGTCCACATTTTTTATGGCGTGGTTGTCATCGTAATATACATTCACATTTCGGGCCTCTATCATGGCTTTCGAAGTGTTTTCCATGGGGCCCTCCTTAAAGATATTCACCATATTCATATTTATTTACCAACGTTTTTCAAATTTATGTCTCATCCATATGGCAAGACCGTTCATCAGGACTAAAAAGAATAGCAGCACAATAATGGCGGCGGAAGTTTTTTCCATGAAGCCGCGCTCGGCACTGTCAGCCCAAAGGAATATCTGAACGGGCAGGGCTGTGGCGGCATCCAATATTCCCTCGGGCACATCAACAATGAAGGCGACCATGCCAATCATCAGCAAAGGGGCTGTTTCGCCGAGGGCTTGCGCCATACCAATGATCGTACCGGTTAAAATTCCCGGCAGGCTGAGCGGCAAAACATGATGCAACTGGGTTTGTACTCTGGAGGCCCCCATACCAATGGCCGCTTCGCGGATTGACGGAGGAACCGCCCGAATTGCCGCCCGGGAGGTGATGATGATCGTCGGCAATGTCATCAAAGCCAGGGTCAGTCCGCCGACCAGCGGCGCAGAACGCGGCATATTAAAAACATTTAGGAAAATGGCCAGCCCCAGCAAACCAAAGATAATTGACGGGACAGCGGCCAGATTATTGATGTTGATTTCGATCATATCTGTCCATTTGTTTCGCGGGGCAAATTCTTCCAGATAAATGGCTGTGGCCACACCAATGGGAAAAGCAATGACGAGCGTTACCAGCAATGTCAGGAGGGAGCCAACGGCGGCCCCCAGAATTCCGGCCAGTTCCGGCTCGCGAGAATCGCCGGAGGAGAAAAAAGCCCAATTGAACCCTTTGACAATACGCCCCTCAGCACTGAGCTTATCCAGCCAGCCAAGCTGCTTGTCGGAAATCTTGCGTGCTGATTGCTCGACATCCCGTGATATTTGCCCCTTGATATACATATCAACCGTGCTGGAAGCGCGCAGGTTCATGGGAATAGTTTGACCAATAATTGTGGGGTCGTCTATTAAAGCCTGGCGAACCTCATCGCGCGCACCATTACTGGTCAGGCGCTGTAACGTCATAATATCGCGGCGGCCCTTTACGTCCGGGAATGCGAGCCTGAGGCTGTTGCGGATCAGGGCGCGGTGGTTTACCCGGGTCATATGCGCGGTCCGGGCATCTTCATCCAGATCAGGTGCCGCCTTAATGATTGCGGGATCCATATAAACATCAATCGTCAGTCTGGTCTCTTTAAACCCGCTTAAGCCCGTGGTAAAAATACTTATCACGAGTATGGCAAGCGCGCAGAGACCGATCAATAAGCCGCTTAAACCAACGGCTTTGAAGATGGCTTCTTTTCTATAACGCTTTTTAAGGCGTTTTTGCATGGCCTCTGTCGTCCATGGTGATTTTGATGCGAGGTCTTTGTCAGTCATATTGTTCCTGATATTTTCTAACCACTTTGAGCGCGATGAAATTCAAAATTAAGGTTATGATAAAAAGCGCAAGGCCAAGGGCGAAGGCCGATAATGTTTTTGCGCTGTTAAATTCCTGATCGCCAGTCAAAAGCGCGACGATTTGAACCGTGACGGTTGTGACAGCCTCAAGCGGGTTTGCCGTCAAGTTAGCGGCCATGCCAGCGGCCATGACAACAATCATGGTCTCCCCGATGGCTCTTGAGGCGGCCAGAAGAAAGGCGCTGACAATGCCGGGCAAAGCAGAAGGAATGATCACATTCAATATGGTTTCCGTCTTGGTGGCCCCAAGCCCGTATGAGGCATCGCGCAAGCTTTGCGGGACAGAGGATATGACATCATCCGAAAGCGACGACATAAGCGGAATGATCATAATCCCCATGACCAACCCGGCGGCCAGGGCGCTTTCAGAAGCAATCTCAAGACCCAGAAAATCCCCCGAATTGCGAATGAATGGGGCGACGACCAACGCCGCAAAAAAACCATAGACCACGGTCGGTATCCCCGCCAACAGCTCAAGGAGTGGCTTGAAGACGGCCCGCGCGCCGCGGCTGGCAAATTCAGTCATGTAAATTGCTGAAAGCAGCCCCACCGGTACGGCAAAAACCAGCGCAATGACGGTGATCAGCAATGTGCCGGCAAATAAGGGGATGACCCCGAATGCCCCGGAACTGCCCACCTGATCGGCGCGCAGGGCTGTTTGCGGGCTCCATTTCAGTCCGAGCAAGAAATCCGCCAGAGAAACATGATCAAGGAACCGCAATGTTTCAAATATTAGGGATGACACGATGCCCACGGTGGTCAGAACAGCCAATAGAGAGCATAGCGCCAGGCCGGACAAAATAAGACGTTCCAATATGTTGCGGGACCGCATGGTCGGCGAAATTTTTCTAATGCCCAGGGTGGCCGTCAGCGCAGACAGCGCAACGGCAGACAAAGAAAATATCCAGAAGATATTTTCTTTCGCTCGCAGATAATACTGCGCGGCAAAGGTTAGATTATCGCTTGCAGGACGGGAAATAGCATCGCCGACGGCAAGATTGTGAATGTCATTTAAATAGATTGCGCGATCAAGGTCCGACAAAGACTGGATTTTTCCTCCGCCTTCAAGGCCGGCAAGGCTCGCAAGGGTCATATTATCGACTATTACAGAGCCGAATATAATCCAGACTACAATGATAATCAGTCCCGGAAGCAGGCTTGTCATTGCCGAAAACCAGCCATAATGACCGGGCAGGGAATGCAGCTGCCTCACGTCCCCCTGAACGGACTGCAATGCTTTGCGGCGGCCAATAAAATATGCCGCCGACGAAATCAGCATAAGAGCAAAGATTAAAGCAATATTATTCATATATTTTACGCATTTCAAGAAAAGGCCTGCGCCAGCTTGACGCTGGCACAGGCGGCAACATGTTTATTTGGTCATAGGGACAAGATTTGCGGTATTTTCGCGCATTTTCCTTAAATCTTCGGGCGGTAAAGGAATGAGACCTTTTTCAGCCAGATAGCCATAGTCCCCCATGGCATTGTCGCTGACAAATTCCTGTAAATATTCTTTGATTCCGGGCACTTTACCTACATGAGCTTTTTTAACATAAAAATAAAGTGAACGGGATATGGGGTAACTCCCGGACGAAATATTTTCAAAAGTTGGTTCTATGCCGTTCACGAGGCTACCTTGAATGCGATCGCTATTTTGATCAAGGAAGCTATAACCAAAGATACCAAAAGCATTTGGGTTTGCCTGTAATTTACCAACGATCAAATTGTCATTCTCACCGGCCTCTATATAGGTGCCATCTTCTCGAATTGTGTGACAGATGGTTTTATAGTGTTTTTTATTGGTTTTTTTCAGGGCCTTGATTTCGGGAAAAGTTTTGCAGCCGCCTTCCATGGCGATTTCAACAAAGGCATCCCGCGTTCCGGATGTGGGCGGGGGGCCAAGCACCTCAATCTTAATATGGGGAAGCGCGGGATTCACGTCATCCCAATATTTATTCGGGTTGGGGAGCATTTGTCCATTCACAGGAATTTCTGCGGCCAATGCCAGCCAGATATCGCGCAAAGTCACGTCCATATTGGCGACTTTTTTGGAATGTGCAAAAACAATACCGTCAAACCCAACTTTGACCTCGACAATTTCGGTCACGCCATTCTTGGCACAAAGATCAATTTCAGAGGATTTTATTTTACGGGAAGCATTGGTAATATCGGGTGATTTCACACCTATGCCCTCGCAGAATAGTTTTAATCCGCCGCCTGATCCGGTGCTTTCCACAACGGGCGTTTTAAAGTTTGATTGCCGTCCGAATTCTTCTGCTACGGTGGTTGCAAAAGGATAGACGGTGGATGATCCGACAATACGAATTTGATCACGGGCAACAGCGGGCGTTGCAAAGGCTGTGAATAATGCGGCTGTAGACAATAATATTGTCATTTTTCTAGATAACATGATTTCTCTCCGTTTGTTGTGTAGGTATTTTCTACAGCTCGGACAATAAAAATTGACAATTATCTATTTGAGGCAGTTTTGTTAAACTTTTATGACAACGAAATATTTGGGGAAAATATTTGGGGAAAATATTTGGGGGTTAAATATTAAGAATTTTTCTCTGGCAAAGCCAGGGTCACTGTCGTCGTGCCATTGATTTCACTGGCAAATGAGATACGTCCCCTGTGACGCTGAATGATGTGCTTTACGATGGCAAGCCCCAGTCC
>JALSHF010000092.1 GCA_026982375.1 Emcibacter sp.
CCCCATGACCCAAAACGCTCTGACACCCAAGGAAACCCTTTTAAAAGCCGCAAGAGAAGCCAAGGAAAACACCTATTCCCCCTATTCAGATTTTCCTGTTGGTGCGGCGGTTTTGCTGGAGGATGGGCAGATATTCAAAGGCACCAACATTGAAAACGCCAGTTACGGCCTGACCTGCTGCGCGGAAAGGGTTGCGTTATTCTCCGCCCGCACCGCCTCCTCTGCCAAGGTTATTGGTCTGGCCATTTCCATCGGTCATCATGAGGCAGATTTGCCAAAAGACTCGCTGGTGCCTTGCGGGGCCTGCCGGCAGGTCATGTCAGAATTTCTCGGCCCCGAAGTTCCCGTCCATGTGGACGGCAACCGCAGCTTCACCATGAATGAACTGCTGCCCCATTCCTTTAAGCTGCCCTAGGAACTGTAGACATTTAACGTAATCCTATAATTACCTAGCTCTAAACAGGTTAAAAAATCAATTATGAATAAAATGCAGTTTCATTCTATAGATACAAACTCTCGCTGTTGCGGTGTACGATTACTAACTTGATCCGAATTTTGGTGGTTCCACCAGAAATCAAAAAGATCATCATCTTCTTCTAGTCGCTCAAGATGCATCAAATGCATTGTATTTTCCTCGTCATATGGAGCTTCAAGCCCATCAATTGTAGACGCATCTCCAACAATAACATTATCAAAACCAGCCATTAATTCTTTATCTAATATTGCGATATATTTCTTATAAAATATTTTTTTAATAAATAGCTTTGCGTTAGGCTTTAGTCCTACCCTAAACACTTCCGGCTGCACAACTTCATAGTAAGTAGTATCTGGTAAACGGGGAATGTGTAATCGCAAATGTGGTGGTGCTATTAGTTTCACGGGAACTTTAACCTTTAACCTAGCCGTACGACCTTCTGTGTTTTCCCTATACACATTAATATTAGTTTTAATTTCAGATCGATCATGATTAGTAGAACACAATGCAATTTGACCAACGGATGACATAGCAATCCGTTCTAGATCAGTAGTACTTTTAATTTTAGAAAGGCTTGTGAAATAAGTGTACGCAATGTTCTGTAATCGTCTTGTGCCCTGTAAATTCCATTCAGATGACCACAGTTCATTGCTTCTCAATATACTGCTAAGCGCATCAGATGTCGTATGATGATATAAGACGATGGAAAAATACTCGCCTTCTATTATCGCATCTCCAGCGGAAAAATTCGATATCTTATCATCACATTGAATTGTACATTTATAAAGTTGTGCTCCGCATTCATAAGAAAACAACCGATCAATTGATTGAATGCTAATTTGCGTTCTTGTTCCTGTCACTTGATGCGGGGAAGCAAAGTCGACATTAATTAAAGCCTCATGCACTCCTTCTTCAACATTAAACCTTATTAAACAGGGAGAAAAAAAAGAGGGGCTAAAATATCGTACTTTCCGATCTTCTTTGATAAAAATAAAGTCAGGTATAATTATAGTCCCATTGTTAGAGTGGCCTAACCGCAACTTAATAAAACCTTCAACAACTCTTTCACTATCCTTATCTAATGGTTCGGTTACCCTTAAAAAATGAGTCATAATTTACCTCCCCTGAGAAAAAATTTATCAAAAAATTACGAAATTAGCCTTCTTCAAAGTTAAAACTTATTGAATACTTCCTTAGTTTTAGCGATGGTAGTACATTTGAGGCAGAAGTAACTTTAACGTCAAAATCGCTTGCTACCAATATACCTCGCACTTCAGCATCTGGTTCTTCTTCAGATATATCACCCATATAACTTAGTATCTGTCCAATAGCATCTTTGCGAGCTTTACCTGCTTTTAATTCAATTACTACAATGGCACCATTCTTATCTTTCGCTGTTATGTCGATAAAACCTGCTTGGACTGAACGTTCAGCTCCTTCGTCAATTATTATTAAGCCATCTTCCAGTTCATTAATAGAATTTCGAAGCACCATCTGCATATCCCGCTCAAGTCCAAACAAGTTAGAGCTCTCATGCTTATTAGTCACGTTAGTTGTTTCTACCAAACCATCGTCTGCATCATCAGTTCTTGCATGCCCATCTAAAAATCGACGGTATCGTTCCGTTGCATTTCTATAGGATGCCAAATTGTTCTTGATATTCCCATTGAAAGATATTTTAGATTGGTTCGGTTTATCATTCCGTTCATCATTGGCTGAATACTTCAAATCTACAATAACACTTTCTATGTAATCAGTATTATAATGCTCAACCAAATCTCCATAGCATTCTTCAACGCGCTCAGTTCTATACATTTGCGCGCTTATTGTCCCTACATCATATTTTTGTTCCTTCAACCAGCCCTTATAATCATTTCGCATTCAGCATCCTCCATACCATCCTAATGATTCTCTCGAATAGCTTCTAAAATTACCGTTTCTAACTTTCTTGCTCTTGCCAAGCTTTTACTAAAAACAAGGCCATACCCCAAGCCTAATTAACAGCAAGTTTAGCATGATGCGTATCGGGTTTATCAGGCTTAAGGCCTATTTATTGGCCTCTTTCAAGGCTTGGGAAATGCGGCTGGCCAGTGCGTTGGCGTCTGCCCGAACTTTTTCCGCGTCCAATGTGAGGAACTTGCCATCTTCCATCAAGATAGTACCATCAACAATGGTGGTCACCACATCACTGCCGCTGACCGCATAAACAAGATGCGATATCACATCATACAGCGGCGTCATATGCGGGCCTGAGAGGTCCATCTGAATTAAATCTGCCCTCTTGCCGACAACAATATCACCAACCAGATGATCAAGCCCGACGGCCTCGGCCCCGCCGATGGTCGCCATGCGCAATACTGTGGGCGCAGACATGACCGTCGGATCATAATTAATGCCCTTATGCAACAAGGCGGCGAGGCGAATTTCTTCCCACATATTCAAGTCATTATTCGAGGCCGCCCCGTCCGTGCCAAGCCCCATGCGCACCCCCTGCTTTAACATTTCAGGCACCGGCGACACACCCGCCGCCGTTTTCATGTTGGAAGTCGGGTTATGAATGACTCCGATTTTTTGTCTGGCCAAAATTTTAATTTCTGCTGCCGTGGGATGAACCACATGAGCCGCAATCACTTTGTTTCGAAATAATCCCAGATCATCCACATGGGCAATGGGCGTGCTGTCATAGCGTTCTTTAATCAGGGAAAGTTCCGCACGATCTTCGGCCAGATGAATGCTGATGGGCGCATTCAGGGCCAGGGCGGCATCAGATACCTGGCCAAGATGTTCCGGCGATACCGTATAGGGCGAATGGGGGCCAAAACCCGCGATCACCCTGCCGGATTTGCTTTTATAATTCTTTACAAATGAAACCGCCGCCCCGTGGGAATCATCCCAGCCTTTAAAGCCGGGGCTTGGAAAATCAATGGCGGGCGCGGCCATTATGGCCCTGAGGCCACAAGATTCAATAACTTCCGCTCCCTTCTCGGGATAGAAATACATATCAACAAATGATGTCGTTCCGCCGCGAATCATCTCCAGACACGCGAGATTCATGCCAACCTCAATGAATTCAGGATCAACGAACTGCCCCTCCATGGGGAAAATATATTCTTTTAACCATGTCATAAAGGCCAAATCATCGGCCATACCGCGAAACATCACCATTGCCGTATGGGTATGACCATTGACCAAACCCGGCAGCAGAACACGATCTTTTCCGGTTACGGTTTTTGGCGCGGTATATTGCGCGGTGATATCATCAGCGCGCCCCACGGCGACAATCACACCATCCTTAACCGCAACGGCCCCATTTTCAATGACCGGATTTTCGGCATCCATCGTCACCACATAGCGGCCCTGAACGATAAGATCGACATTTTTTTGTATTTCGGCATTAGCCTGTGCGGTACTCATCTGTGTAAAAATTGACATTACTATCCCTAAAAAAAGCATTTTTACATAATACAGTTTTGCATAATACGCCGGGCCAAATTTATAGGTCATTTTCATGATGATCACTTTTCTGTATGTTTTTTTGACATATTGTTTTGAAATGCTTGCGGTTATTGTTTGCGGCACTATATCCTGAAACTTTATGACCTACAATGGCTATCACAACGGATATTTTTCCCCATCTCCTATATTTTATACAACCCTCTATATTATCCATGGCTAACGATTGATGACGTAGCGCATTGAAAACAAATGATTTTTCATATTGTTTTAAATATATATTGACTATTGTTGCCATGGTGTACTATTATTGTACAACACTTAAACACCAGAACGGTTATTACGCCAACTTACCCAAAGTCGGCCTAGTAAAAGATAGGAATTTACCGTGACGACACAGTGGAAAAATGACCAGCCAATCTATCTGCAGTTAAAAGAGCAGATATTGGCCATGATAATTGACGGGGTTTTGAACGAGGGAGAAGCCCTCCCTTCGGTTAGAAAAGTTGCCGCAGATTATCAAATCAATCCCATTACCGCTTCAAAGGCTTATGCCGAGCTTGTTGACGAAGGGCTGGTAGAAAAAAGAAGAGGTCTTGGAATGTTTATACTCGAAGGTGCCAGAAAAAAACTGTTAAAAACGGAACAGGAAAAATTTCTCACCAAAGAATGGCCCGAAATCATCAAACGGATATCCCTCTTGGGTCTGGATACCAGACAACTGATTGAATCTTCTGAACAAAACGGCAAGAATTAAGGTTAAGGATTTAACAATGACCACGATAATAACCGCCCAAAACCTCAGCAAGTCCTTTGGCTCATTTCAGGCTCTCAAAAATGTTAACCTGACCATCAAAAAGGGACAGATCGTTGGTATAATCGGGGCGAATGGGGCCGGAAAGACAACCCTGCTGAACAGCATTCTGGGCTTAAGCGTCTATGACGGGGATTTAAATGTTCTGGGCTTTGACCCCTATAGCCAGCGCGACGAATTGATGAAAGAAATCTGTTTTATCTCAGATGTGGCAACCCTGCCCAAATGGATTAAGGTTTCAGAGGCCATTGACTTTGTCGAAGGCGTCCATAAAAGTTTCGACCGGAAAAAGGCACTGGCCTTTCTCGCAGGGACAACCGTTCCCCTTGATAAGAAAATACGCCAACTGTCCAAAGGTATGGTCGTTCAGGTTCATCTGGCTTTAATTATGTCCATCGATGCCAAAATTCTGGTTCTTGATGAACCGACACTCGGCCTCGACATTATCTATCGCAAGAAATTTTACCATCAGCTGCTCGAAGATTTCTTTGACGAAGACCGGACGATCCTGATCACAACCCATCAGGTGGATGAAATTGAAAATATCCTCTCTCAAGTGATTTTTATCCGCGAAGGTGAAATTGCCCTCGAAGCCGATATGGAGGAGATTACGGAAAACTGGATGGTGCTTAATCCAACGGCGGATAATATTGACGCCGCACGGGCCAGCTCGCCGGCCTCCGAACAAAGCCTGCTGGGACGAACCTCCTTTATATTTAATGGGGTATCCCGCGCAGAACTTGAAAAACTAGGTGATGTCAGCCGGGTCAGTTTATCAGATTTATTCGTCACCCTGATGAAGGGAGATAACGATGCGTAACGAAAATACTGTCCAAAACACTGGCCAAAACACTGGCCAAAATATTAAAATCAGGGCGCTGATCATTGCCGGTTTTATGTCCGTCATTTTGATCACCGGAATTGTTCACCTGTCTTACGGCAATCAGCAGAAGTCAGTTCTGGAATTTGATCAACCGGCAGTCCTTTGCTCCTTTAATTTTTGCAGTCTGCTATAGCGCATATTTATAGGCCAACCACGTATAATGAAAAAAGAACGGAGAATTAGAATGATAGCCTCCATCATAAAACCAGGCGGGTATAACCCCTTCAAAGCGTTGATGCTCAGAGAATATTGGGAAAACCGCCGGGCGATATTTACAACGCCGCTGGTGATTATGGGCCTTTCCATGGTTCTGATTATTATCAGTATGGGGCTGCTGGGACGCGCAATCCATATTGACGGGCAATCTTATACCTTAAATGAAATGATCGCCAATATGTCCGCTCAAAAAGCCCAGAATATCAGCACCCATATTAATCAGATACTGATGGTTTCGACCTTGCCGATTATGATTGGTGCGTGGTTCTGCATGGTCTTTACCGCTTTGGGTTCATTATATGATGAAAGAAAAGACAACAGCATTCTATTCTGGAAATCCATGCCCGTCTCTGACCTGCAAACCGTCCTTGCCAAATTACTGAATGTGATGCTGGTGATCCCTTTTGTCGCCATCGGATTCACTTTCATCTTTCAGATTTTTCTATTGATCGTGGGTAGCTTTAGCACCTTGGGTACGGATTACAGCGCATGGGATCTTCTGTGGTCTTCAAGCAACCTGCCGCTATTGGTCTTTAGTGAATTGACCTATATGGTTATGTATAGCCTCTGGGCTTTGCCGGTTTTTGCCTGGTTTATGCTGGTATCTGTTATCGCGAAACGCTCGCCTTTATTGCTGGCGACCATTCCTGTTGCCTTGGTCATATTATTTGAAACTTTGTTTTTTCATTCGGAATATCTTGCCCGCTTCATCGGCATGCGCCTGACAGGCGCACATATTCTTCAAACCGATAACGGCTTTGGTCAGAATTTTTCCATCCTGGGGATCAACACGCCACTGGAAAATATTCAGTCCGCCGCAAAGCCAGAATTCTGGATCGGGCTTGGCATTGCCGCAGCCTTGCTCTATGCGGCCATATTGCTCAGGAAACGCAGCAGCCTGTGATGTATCTCATCTCTTATCAGGCGTTCGGGGCCAATGCCCTGCCCCCTGATATCTTCCAACTGCCCCGGCTTTTTGCCGGGGTATTTTTTTACCTGACATTAAAGGTCTTTTAAATTATGGTCTTTAAAAAGAAATATTAATAATGACTGTAAAGAGGAAATCCTGAAACTATGTGTGGTATTGCCGGTATTATAACTTCGCTTGACAGAAAGCCTGATCAAGCAATCATAAAAAAAATGACCGATGCCATCATCCACCGTGGCCCTGATGAGGCCGGGATATATGTGGCAAACGGTGTTGGCCTTGGCCATCGCAGACTGTCCATTATTGATTTAAAGAGCGGTCAACAGCCCATGACCACAAGCGATAATGAAGTCACCATCACTTACAATGGCGAAATCTATAATTTTATGGAAATCCGCGCCGAATTAGAGGCAAAGGGCTATCATTTTAAAACCCGCTGCGATACCGAAGTTATTCTTTATGCCTACCATGCCTGGGGGCCGGACAGCGTCAAACGCCTTCGCGGCATGTTTGCCTATGTCATTTATGACAACCGCGACAAAACGATTTTCATGGCCCGTGACAGGCTGGGGATCAAACCGCTGTTTTACGCGCGCAGCAGTGAAAGAACCATTTTGTTTGGTTCTGAATTAAAGGCTCTTGCGGCGCATCCGAAATTTGTCAGAAACCTGCGCAAGAAAAGCATGGAAGACTATTTTGCCCTCGGCTATGTGGCAGAACCAAATACAATTTATGAAAATGTTTTTAAACTGGAGCCTGGCCACAGCATTATCATAGATTTACGCAGCGGAAATTTGACCAAAAGCCAATATTGGAACGTGCAATTTACCGGCAGCTATCAAGGCAGTTTCGAAGATGCCAAGAATGAATTACAGGAACGCATTCACGAGGCGGTAAAAATTCGCATGGTCGCCGATGTGCCGCTTGGCGCATTCTTGTCTGGCGGCGTGGATTCCGGCGCCGTTGTTGCCGATATGGCAGATATCAGTGATGACCCTGTCAACAGCTGCTCCATCGGCTTTTCCGATCCCAGATTCAATGAAACAGATTACGCGGACCGTGTCGCAGAGCAATATAAAACCAACCATTGGTCACGGGTTGTCGATCCCGGTGATTATTCTTTGGTGGAAAAACTGATTGATATATATGACGAGCCTTATGCCGATAGTTCCGCCCTGCCCACCTACCGCGTTTGCGAATTGGCGCGCGAAAAAGTGATTGTTGCCCTGTCCGGGGATGGCGGCGACGAAAATCTAGCCGGATACCGCCGCTATCAATTACAAATGTTTGAACAGAAAATTCGCGGTATATTACCGGACGCCATCAGGAAACCGCTTTTTGGACTATTGGGCAAAGCCTATCCAAAGGCCGACTGGGCACCCCGCATATTCCGGGCCAAGACAACCTTTCAGGGCCTCGCCCGTGATCATGTGGAAAGCTATTTCCACGGGGTATCTATTTTTAAAGGCGACATGCGTGATAAATTATTCAGCAAGAGCCTGAAGAATGATCTTCAGGGATATAACACGCTTGACGTTTTTAACGAATATGGGGCCAGTTCCGGCAGTGATGATCCGCTGTCTATCCTGCAATATATTGACCTGAAAACCTATCTGGTCGGCGATATCCTGACCAAGGTAGATCGCGCGTCCATGGCCCATTCATTAGAGGTTCGCGTCCCCCTTCTGGATCATAAACTTGTCGAATGGATTGCCACCCTGCCATCTGATTTTAAACTTCAGGGCGGTGAAGGGAAATATATCTTCAAGAAATCACTGGAGGGCCGCCTGCCCGAAGATATTCTTTACCGGCCCAAAATGGGCTTTGGCGTCCCCCTTGGCAACTGGTTTCGGGGGGAATTAAAACAAAATATCAGAGACGCCGTCTTAAGTGAACGCATGCTGGAGTGCGGCTATTTTAATGCGGATTATTTGCATGACCTCGTCAATCACCATCAAAGCGGGATGCGGGATTATAGTTCAGCGCTCTGGACATTGATGATGTTTGATCAATTCCTGTCGCGGCAGAATGCCTTCTCATGATTCCAGTTATTAAGGAAAATATTTGCGGGTTTTAACTTTCACATCGCTGTATCCCAACAAAATAGACCTCCGTCACGGCATTTTTGTTAAAAACCGCATGACCTATTTTGACCAGATAGAGAATATGTCCCGCAAGGTCATCGCGCCTGTACAATATTTCCCGCTGCTCGGCCTTTTCCCCGGCAGTAAGTTTCATCGCTATAATCAAGTAGCAAAAATGGAAACACAGGGGGACATAACCGTCTATCACCCCCGCTATATGACCATACCGGGCACCAGCCTTATTGATGCCGCAGAGGCCATGGTCTCTGCTGCTGATAAAATTCTGCCAACAATCTATCCCGGTCAAGAAAGCTTTGATCTGGTTGACGGGCATTATCTTTATCCGGACGGGGTTGCGGCCTATGAAATCGCGCAAAAATATAACAAGCCTTTAATATTGACCGCGCGCGGCAGTGATGTGAATTTCTGGATGGCGCAGCCGGCGCAAAAGGAAAAAATTCTGCCGGCGCTAAATTATGCCAGCAAAATAATTTGCGTGAGTGCCGCCCTGAAAAATCGCCTGATTGAGCATGGCATACCGGCAGATAAAATAACGGTTATCATGAATGGGGTGGACAGGTCGATATTCAATGCGAACCAACGACCCGTAAGGGCCGGCGAATATCTCTTGAGCGTTGGTAATCTGGTGCCATTAAAGGGTCATGAATATATTTTGCGCGCCCTCGCAGAATTACCGGATGAAAAACTCATCATCATCGGCTCGGGGCCGCTTGAGGCACGCTTGAAAAGTCTGGCGCAGCAGCTAAAAGTGATGGATAGAGTGACCTTCCTGCCCAATATCCCCCATGATGAATTAGCGGATTTTTATAGAAATGCCAAATGTACAATTCTCATGTCATCTATGGAGGGCATGCCCAATGTCATTTTGGAAAGCCTCGCCTGCGGCACGCCCGTCATTGCCACCAACGTCGGCGGCATTTCAGAAGTGGTGACAAAAGATAATGGCATATTGATCACGGAGCGCACGGCAGAGGCCCTTGGACATGGGCTGGAAACCGCCTTGCAACGCCCGTGGGATCATGCCCTGATTTCATCAGGCATGAGCCATCTGGACTGGCATGAAACAGCCCGGAAATTACATCTCTGCTTTGAGCAAGCCATTTAGCGCAATGTCTTTCCATGGCCAGAATTCACTTGACCGCGTAATAAATTAATGTTTTACATTAATAATTAAAAAACATTAGCAGGTTTCCAATGACTTCGAACGATAAAATCCAGATATTGAGTAAAATTATTGCCCATATCTGTTATGGTCTGCTCTTCATTTTACCCATAGTGTCCTTTACCATGTGGCTGAAAGTTGATTGGTTTCCTGTTTTTTTCGATGGCCAATATGATGTCTCGACTTTTGATATAAAAACCCAGGCTTTCGGTATTATATTTTCCCTGCTGCCTTTATCAATCTGGATGTATGGCCTGTTCAATCTACAGAAATTATTTAGAAACTATGCCGCTGGATTGGTGTTTATACCTGAAAATGCCTCCTATATTAAACGCTTCGCCTGGATGAGCATCATTGGCGGCGGCCTATCCCCGTTTTTCGGTGCGGTTTATAGTCTGATTCTTTCCATGAACCATGCAGAGGGGGAGCGTTTTTTGCAAATTGGTTTAGGCACAACAGAAATTCACACCATGTTGCTTGGCTTTGTTTTTGTGGTTATCGCCCATGTCATGAAAGCGGCCCATAAATTATCTGAAGAGAACAGACAGTTTGTATGACCCGAAGTTTATGGAAAAATTCATGGCAATAATCGTAAATCTTGATGTGGTTATGGCCAAACGCAAGATGCGGTCAAAAGATCTGGCCGCTCAGATCGGCATCAGCGAACAAAATCTCTCGCTGCTTAAAACCGGAAAGGTCAAGGGCATGCGCTTTGATACCTTGCAGAAAATCTGCCGGATATTGGAATGCCAGCCCGGTGACATTCTCGAATATAGCAATCAAACTGATTAGGCGATTTTGACGATCTGCTTGCCGAAATTCTCCCCCTTAAGCATACCGATGAAGGCTGACGGGGCATTTTCAAGCCCTTCCGTCACGCTTTCACGGTATGTCAATTTTCCTTCCTCAAGCCAGACGGCGGCCTTGCGGACAAATTCCATATTCAGTTTTGGATTATCAAAGACAATGAAACCCTGAATTTTAAGGCGCCGCTGAATGATAAGGCCCATACCGCGCGGCCCGGGTGCCATATCCGTATCATTATAATTTGAAATCATCCCGCATAGCGCAATCCGGCCAAAATCATTCATATTCCACAGGGCCGCTTCCATAATTTTGCCGCCGACATTTTCGAAATTTACATCAATACCCTTTGGGCATAATTCGGCAATCTTTTTTGGAATAGAGCCACAGGTCTTATAATTAAACGCGCGGTCAAAGCCCAATTCATTGATCAGATAATCCACCTTGTCATCAGAGCCCGCGCAGCCAACGACTTCGCAGCCCATGATCTTGGCAATCTGCCCGACCACACTGCCCACCGCGCCGGAAGCCGCAGAAACGAAAACCGTCTCGCCCTCCTGAAGGTTTGCCACATCCACAAGGCCGGCATAGGCCGTCATGCCCGGCATACCCAAGACCCCCAAATAATACGACAGCGGCACAGGCCCCCGTTCCACAGTCAGCAAACCAGCCCCATCTGACTTTGAATAATTTTCCCAGCCAAGCATGCCGACAACCACATCACCTGCTTTAAATTTTGGATTTTGAGATTTCACCACCTCCCCCACGACGCCGGCCTCCAGAACCTTGCCGATTTGAAAGGGCGGCACATAGGACTTGGCATCATTCATCCGCGCGCGCATATAGGGGTCTACCGACATATAAAGATTGCGCACCAATATTTCGCCGTCGCCGATTTTGGGGATCTCCGCCTCGACAAGTTTAAAATTTTCTGGCCGGGGCCAGCCATCGGGGCGGCTGTTCAGTACGATCTGCTGATTAATATCGGTCATGCTATTTATCTTTCTTCGTTGGGGGTATAGAGTCGATCATTGACAAAACAGGACATAAAGGCCATTTTTTTACCATTATATAATATATTTTTACGTTGCGAAACCAATAGTATGAAACATTATCTCTTCATTTTATTTTTATTATTCACTTTTTCTATTCCTGCTTTGGCCAAGGCGGAAAAGGGCAATATTACTTCTTCTGAAAAAATATGGGATGTTACACATAAAAAATTCATTGTAAAAGGAGACCTTTTCAAACAACTCGATGAATCACAAACTATTCTATTGGGCATCCGGCAGGATAACCCCCGGCATCAAAAGCATGCCGCAAATATTATCCGTCAGTTGATCAAAGCAGGTATTAAACCCAATATTTTTGTCAGTAATGTGGAACGAAACAAGCAAAACGCCTTTGCAATTTTTGCCAACCGGCATCGCAATAAGGCCACTGAATATGACGCCACCGGCCTTGACATGCTGTTGAACTGGGCCATTAGCGGTCAAGCTGCATGGGACATAGCAAGGCCCGTTTTTGATGTGACTATGCTCAATAAATTACCGCTATATGCCCTTAATCTTTCCCGTTATGAAATTGGCCAGATCCACCGGAAAGCTTTAGGTGGATTGCCCCCTGACATAAAGCCAGATCTTGCGGTTCTATTGTCCAAACCCGTACCGGAAAAACTGGCGGCACAAATTACCAAAGAGATAGCCAAAGATTTTTGTGGTATCTTGCCCCCGGAATATTTGGAACAACTCGCCCTGATCCAACGTGCCCAAAATGGTATTTTTGCACAAGCACTGATAAAATTTCACGAGAAAACAGCGGATCAAAAAGCCATCCTTATCTCATCGTCAAAACATATAATGAAAGAGCAGGGCGTCCCCTATTACCTTGAAAAACTTAAAGATCAAGCCCCGTCCATCAGTCTGTTATTTTTAGAATCTGAGACAAAAATTCCCTCCCCCGGAGAATTGGATTTAAAGGTTGATTTTATATGGGTGACCCCCAAAGAACCAAGAATTTCTCCCTGCGAAAATTTAAAAGCAAACCAACCTTAATCTATCATTTGAAAATGCAGCATTGCCGCCGCGATTGGCTTTTTCTGATCAATTTGCCATGCCTCAGAATGAAGTGTTGCAAATCGCCGCCCACGCCGAAAGACCTTTGCTCGCGCATAGGTATCAACAGGCTTGCCGCTCCTTAAATAATCAATGGTAACATCAATAGTTTTGGGGAATGGCGTGCTGTTTTCAGCCAAATCAATAGTCCAGATTAATTGCATGAGCGCCGCCATCTCCAATAAAGACGCGATCGTGCCGCCGTGCAATGCCGGAGGGAAAGGCGACCCCACGAGATCCGCGTTAAATTTCATGACCGTGGTTAATTCGCCCCCCTCGCGCATCAATCGAAAACCCATCATTTTTGCATAGGGGCTGATATCCAGATTTTGGTCAAATTCTTCGCGTTTTTTTAATTTTATCAGGAAATCCTGTATCATAATATTTACCCAGCATCCCCGGATGATATTCCATCCAGACTTTTTAAAGTGTCATCCACAGAAGTTGTCATGGCCTCATAGGAGAATACAGCAACAGCATGCGCGATTGGCGTGATTGCATCTTTGCTAAAGGCATCCCCCTGAACGAACACGGCCTGTTCCGTTATTTTAAGGCAGCGTGTCTTTACAATCACCGAAGAAAACGCCTCTGGTTTTTCAAAATAATCAACCCGCAGGTCAAGTGTGACAATCTTTTTATATGTTTCAAATTGATCATAAGCCGCCGCCCCAAGCGCCGTATCCAGAAATGCCGTGATGGCTCCATTCGCAATAATTCCGCTGCCTGCTGTAACCTCGAGTTCAGGATTAAACGGCATCTCAATCATAAGATTATCCCCTTCTTTGCCAAGAAGCCGCAGACCAAGCCGCCGGGCATGGGGAATCAGAAACACCAATTCATTAAGTTCAATATCGCTGGAAGAAATAAGCTATTTCCTTTCTGATGTTGTTCAGATTATTCAGGCGAGCCGCTCGCCGCAGAAATCCCGGCATAGGCCGACGCAATGGATTTTATTTTTGCCACCATGGAAAAAAGCCCATTGGTCCGCATCGGTGAAAGATGCTTTTCAAGACCCAATTTATCCAGCGTCTCCCTTGCGTCTGTACTTATAATTTCTGTCGGTGTTTTGCCGGAAAAAATCATTAGAATAAGACTGACCAGCCCCCGTACAATATGCGCATCACTTTCCCCTTTAAAAATCACCTTGCCGTCCACAAGTTCATGTATCAACCACACGCGGCTTGTACAGCCATGAACACGATTTTCTTCGGTCATGTATTTTTCGTCAAAGGGCGGCAATGCACGGCCAAGTTCTATGATATATTTATATCTGTCTTCCCAATCTTCCAGAAAATCAAATGTCTCGATCACATCATCGATTGTTTCACTCATATTCAAATACTCATTCATAAATTTTCTTTATAGATAGTCCCATATTCCTCTATTCACCAGTTTTATTAATCAGAAAATACAAGATAGAGTCATCTTCGGCCATTTTTAAAATGTCATAATTATTTTCCTGACAAAAATGAGGTATATCAATCAAGGTCATGGGATCCGTTGCCAATAGCTTTAATACCCCGCCCTTGGGCATCCCTTCAAGTATGCGCCGAGCGCGCAAAACCGGCACCGGGCATTTATGTCCCGTCACATCTAGTTCCTCCGAAAAAAAATCCTTTTTCATTCCGGCCCTTCGTGAAAAAAAACAGAATATAGCCTCAAAAAAAATAGACTGAATTGTATATTTTATAAATACTGTTTGAGGCTTCTTTCATATATTAACACCCTATTAAGGGACAAAGGCTACACTATCCATAAAATTAGTAAAATAAAATTGAGTTTTCTGAGATGAATGGAAAAATAGTAAGCGTAATTCAGAATCAAGAAGTTCCGGGAAATAGTAAATTGCAAGAAATACTGGATAGCTTGCCTCACGGCGTAGCTGTGTTTAATCAACAGCTTATTTTAAAGCAATGGAATAAAAAACTATTCACGCTTCTCGGCCTTGAGAATGAATCCTTTGAAATAGCCACAGATTTAAATGATATCCTCCATATCAATTGGTCCAACCAGAAAAATGATGGGCGAAACAACTTCGCCGCCAAAATATTATGCGAACTTTCAAAAGCAAAAACGTCCGATGAATTATTTCCTTTCAGTTATGAATATCACATAAGTCAGGAAAAAACTCTTGATATCAAGGGGGAGGTTATGCCCGATTCCGGCATGATATTAACTTTCTCGGATATCTCATTACGATCAAATCCAAATTATTACCTTCAGTCCACTCCTCCGCCGCATAATAATGACATTGCCGGTTCAGATTCAACATCCATTTTAGAAGCGCGTTCTGACCGTGAAATCATGGAACAAGAAGCTGTAAAAGCCATTCAAATGGCTGAAGACCTGGCGATTACCCGTGAAATTGCCGAAAATACCGCTAAACATATTGAGGCCATTTTAAACGCCATTTCCGATGTTCTTATCACGATGGATGCCAAGGGCAACATCTTAACCTGTAATCATGCCGTAAAAAATATGTTCGGCTATACTTCCCATGAATTGATCGGGAAAAACCTGCTGTTCATATTAAAAACAGCGCGGATAATTTCCGAAAAAGATTTTGAAGCCTTCATCACCTCACTCGAAGAAGAAGAGCAATTAAAAAGACACAATGGTACAGGTTTCAAAAATTGCGGGACGTCATTTCCCGTTGAACTGAATATACGGGAAGTGAATATCAGCGGAGAAAAACAATTTACCATCGTTATTTCAGACGTGACTGAACGTCATGAAGCAGAGATACTGATACGCAGAATGGCGCTCCATGATAGCTTAACAGGGCTCGCCAATAGAAACCTATTGCAGCAAAGGCTGGACGAGGCCTTGCGCATGGCCATACGAACCAATAATAAATTATCTGTCATGTTCCTTGATCTGGATGGCTTTAAACCGGTTAACGATATTTATGGTCATGCTACTGGTGATAAATTATTACGCATTATCGCGGATCGGCTGGATGGCTGCGCGCGGGAAGTTGACACCGTTGCGCGGCTCGGGGGTGACGAATTCGCGATTATATCAACCAACATAAGAAAAGAAATCGATACCGTTAAAGCCGCGCAACGGGTATTGGATAGCGTACGAAAACCAATTTTAATCGATGGCAACACACACTGTATTGGCGCCAGTATCGGCATAAGCTTTTTCCCCGATGATTCCCAGAACCCCGAAGAATTATTCAGAATGGCCGACGTGGCGCTCTATGAGGCTAAAAACAACGGAAAGAATGATTTTCGTTTATATAATCTGGAAATGGATGCCCAATCGAAAAAAGAAAAGCAAATTGAAGTTGACTTGGAAAAAGCCATCCAGAATGATGAACTTCTTTTACATTATCAGCCCATGTTGAGTACAATTGATGACAGTATTACAGGCGCGGAAGCCCTAGTCCGCTGGCAGCATCCAGAGAAGGGAATGATCCCGCCATTCGACTTCATCCCTATCGCAGAGAATTCCGACTTAATGCTGACTTTAGGGCAAAAAATTCTGGAAATGGCTTGCCGGCAGGCCAAAATATGGCAAGAAATGGATTTACCGCGTTTTCGCGTATGTGTGAATATTTCTGCGCGGCAGTTCCAGTCAAAAGATTTTGTGGATAATGTAAAAAATGCGCTTGCAAGCTCTCAGGTTGATTCAAGTGGTATTGAGCTTGAAATTACAGAAGGCATGGTTATTGGAGATACTAAAGCTGTAGCACGCAAGCTGGAAGTTCTCGCAGAAATGGGGATTTCCCTTGCCATTGATGATTTCGGCACAGGCTACTCTTCTTTGGCTTATTTGAAACGCTTTCCCGTACACCAGCTTAAAATTGATCAATCATTCATCAACGATATTACAGAAGATCACGATGATGCGGCCATAACGGACGCGGTCATTCGCCTTGGCCACAGCCTTGGCCTGACGGTTGTCGCAGAAGGCGTCGAAACTATGGAACAGGCTCAGATTTTGCGTCAGAAAGGCTGCGATGTCTTGCAGGGCTATTATTTCAGCAAACCTATTCCAGCGGATGAGTTTGAACAATGGCTTGTCACGCATACTGAAGAAAATAACCAGTAAATATGGTTGTTTGGATTCCGCTCAAGCGCCGCTAGAGGCTGCGCTCCCGCTTGGTCGCTAAGTCGCGCGGCTCCTGTTTATGGATTAGAGCTCTTTTATGGGCATAGGATATGTATCCGTTCAAAATTGTGCGGGCGCGAAAGCGTGCTGTTGCCGAACTGATGCTGGATAAATTGATCCTGAAAGAGGCCGCAGATGCTCGTGATGATATATTCGACTATATCGAATTTTTCTACAATCTAAAAAGAAAGCATAGTAACAACGGAATGTTGTCACCGATAGATTTTGAACAACAAATAATATTGAAAAAGCAAACTGTCTAACAAACTAGGGTCATCTCATATCGACCACCGGAAATCCGCCCAAGCCCCGACAGATTCGCCTTTTTTATTCAGTACGCCGATAGTTGTACACACGTTATCCAATATTTTGGTAGTCGGGATCGCATTACGGCGGACTACTTTTCTGCTCTATGCGGCGTTAGTACAGTTTGGAATTTGTCCTATGCCTTTGGTCGTGTATTCGGATACAGCTCTCAAGGTTCATCTAGTTCCTTCAGCCAGACAACTACAAGTTCTTCCGTGCAAAGAAAACTAGCCTATGCCGATGAACTGATGCGCTTACCACATAACAAGCAGTTAATTTTGGTTGAGAACTTAAACCCTATTTCTGGGTATAAACTGCCTTGGTTCAATGATCCTGAACTTAAAAACCTAGGTAATAATCTGCACAAACAAATCATCAAACTATGTCGGGGGCTTATAGCCCCCGATTCCCTATTCATTTTAGAGCATGGAGAATCCAATGCCCGACTTTGAGAAAAAGAATCTTCGCGATAAAGACAATGCTGCCCCAAGAATTAAACCACCGCGCAATGTTCGCATTGCTCCATGAGGTTTTGCGCCTCCTGGAATGGTGGGTATTAGGCCATCACCTCAACTAAACGACAACCGTATAAAATCTGGGCAAGCACCAAAACCACCCAGCCCTCCAAAGCGATTTGCTTTTGGCAAGGCTGGTGAGCTTAAAAAAGAGTTCAAGCCTTTGGTAAGTAAAACTCCAAGCAAAGATCGTGGGATTGATCGGTGATAAATACACGTCTATCGAAATTGGGTTTTTTCGTCCTATGCGTGAACATTTTATGTTCGGAACATCTCTTTAACATTGTCTTGATTTTATATAACTAATGTTATAGTGTTAGTAATAGCTATAAACAAAGAGTTAGTAATAATATGATATCACTTATAACAGCGTCAAAAACCCAAAAAAAGCTTGCTGAAAACGTCCGCTTGCGCCGATTGCAGATGGATCTAACCCAAACAGGCTTAGCCAAGCGCTCTGGTGTGCCGCTGCCAACGCTCCGTAAGTTTGAGCAAAAAGGTACCATTTCTCTGGAATCGTTCCTAAGGCTTCAAATGGTACTTGGTGGGTTAGAAGATATCCTGAAGGCTACAGAAGTAAAAGAAATAGAGTTCTCATCAATTGATGAAGTTCTTGAGGCCGGCAGTACACCAACTCGCAAAAGAGGTAAGCGCAAATGAGTAACATAACATCCGTGAAAGAAGTTAAGGTTGGTATCAATTTTGGTGATGCTGTCATGCCTGTGGGACGCTTGGCTATGCGAGAGCGCGTGATCTATTTTGAATATGACCGTACTTTTATTGAGCGTGGAGTAGAAATATCCCCTTTGCGTTTACCGTTAAAATCAGGCCTTACTAGTTTTGACAACAGCCTGTTTGAGGGCTTACCCGGCGTCTTTAATGACAGCCTACCCGATGGTTGGGGACGTTTGTTATTTGACCGTTTTGCCCGCACACAAGGCATTGTGCCGTCGGAAATAACTCCTTTGGATCGTTTAACACATATTGGCATGCACGGCATGGGCGCACTGGTATTTGAGCCTGATCACAGTGTCGATAAAGCACATGATATTATCAGCTTAGACACCTTAGCGGATCAAGCACAAGACGTATTAGACGGCACTTCCGATGAAGTTTTACAAAAGCTTCTCTCTTTAAACGGATCATCAGCAGGTGCGCGCCCTAAAGCGCTTATTGGTGTTGATAATTCACGCGAGCATATCATACATGGCGTGAATGATATGCCTGCTGAGCATACGCCATGGCTGGTTAAATTTGCTAATAGCCAAGATGGGCTTGATGCTGGTGCGATAGAGTATGTTTATGCACTTATGGCAGCAGAGGCAGGTATTGATATGCCAGATGTCCACTTATTCACTGCTAAAAAAAGCGCGGGTTATTTTGCCATTAAGCGTTTTGATCGAGACGGTAACAAGCGACACCATATGCACACGGCTTGCGGGTTGCTGCACTCTGACTTCCGCACACCATCACTAGATTATGAGGATTTAATTGCGCTTACAAGCATGCTAACACGTGATGTGCGTGAAATTGAAAAGATGTATCAACTGGCGGTCTTTAATGTGCTGGCGCATAATCGTGATGACCATGCCAAGAACTTCAGCTTTTTAATGGATGAACAAGGTCAGTGGAAGCTATCACCTGCCTATGATTTAACATTCTCATCTGGCCCAAGCGGAGAACAGAGCACTATGGTGATGGGTGAAGGACGAAATCCGAAAGCAGAACACCTCATTAAACTTGGGGAAGAAGCTAAAATTGCAAAAGACCGTATCTATGAAATCATTGACCAAACACAAGCAAGTCTCGCGAAATGGCCAGAACTGGCAAAGAGTTATGGTGTAAGCGCGGCTAATATTAAGCTGGTTGGCAAGAAAATTGGATGAATTATTTAGATTTAAATAAAAAGGATATCGACATTGTTAAAACAGCAATAAAGAACGGTGAAAATTTTTATGGTTATATTCCTGAAAACGGGCTAAAATTTATTGTTAGAAACTACAAGGAACTTCATAAACAAGGATGTTTAGAAGCTAATTGGATTGATGCGTACCTACATGCATTTAATTTCAGAAGTATCACATTTGAAACTATCAAAGCAATATTTGACCAGTGCGGTAAAAGTAAATTGCGCTCTTTGCATCCCTTGCCACAAAAGTATAACGCTAAACATCCGCGTTTTAGCCTATTTCGTGGCTGTGCGGCTAATCGCTGTCACAAAGGTATGTCGTGGACTTCATCGTTAGATAAAGCAATTTGGTATGCTGCTTACCATAAAGAATATGAACATTATAGCGGAACAGGCGAATGTAGCGTTTACACCACGACGGTAAATTCAGGTGATATTTATTGTTATTTAGGTCGTAATGAACCTGAATTTATAGTCTCCCCAAAAACATGGTGGAAAATAGATATCCCTCAAACAGAATTTACACTTGGTAGAAGTAGATGAATTTTATTTCTTGTGTTTTATGAATTACATTTATTCACCTTAGAATACAGGATGCTGTTTGATTGGTGACAAAACACCGTACAACACAATAACCGACATATAGATGGACGTAATAACCGATATATAATTCAATTAGAAAAATAGAAAAATAGAAAATTATGGCAAAACCTTCAGAAAAACTAGCGAACTCATTAGAAGCGTTGAAGGCACTGCAAGGCACAGGTGCTCAAGCCATACGCTCTGCTGATTTAACACGTGTTCACCGTGAGCGTCTCCTAAAACACGGCTTCCTACAAGAGATCATGAAAGGCTGGTATATTCCTGCGCGACCTGATGATACAGCAGGCGAAAGCACGGCTTGGTATGCTTCATATTGGGGTTTTTGAGATACCACCCTTTGTCCCCTTTTTCATTGGTGCCGTCGTTATCCTGTTTACCCGTGGGATCTTGCGTAGTGCCATCATGATTGCCATTCCGGTGGTGGGGGCCATTCATCTGTGGATGGTGCCGGACGGCTTGTCTTTTCAGATGTCTTTCCTTGATTATCAGTTGATACCCTACCGGGTTGATAAATTGAGCCTGATGTTTGGTTATGTGTTTCACATCGCCGCTTTCATTGCCATTGTCTATTCTCTGCATATCCGTGATACCATG
>JALSHF010000093.1 GCA_026982375.1 Emcibacter sp.
GGGAATTTATGTCCAATTAAGGCTCGGCTTTTGCCGGGCCTTAATTTTATCAAAATCATTTTCTATGGTAAAATCATGCCTGTTCATGCTGTATCAATATGAACATGGTTATTGTCAGAATAAAATATGACAATATAATTGACGAATGAATTTACACTATTTAACGTGATGCCATGATAAAGAAAGTCCATATGCTTTTTTCGCCTCAAATTATAAGCCGCAGAATTTGGCAGGTTTTCTGCCAATTCACTTGTATAATTCTGATCTTCACCCTTGGAACAGCTCACACCAGTTACGCCCAGAAAGGCGCTGGTCTGTCCATATTACGTGATGCGGAAATTGAACAAACCATTCGGCATATGTCAGAGCCGATTTTCAAAGCCGCTGAACTTGATAATAATTCGGTGCGCACCTATTTGATTAATGACAACAGCCTGAATGCCTTTGTTGCGGGCGGCCAGAATATTTTTCTTCATTCCGGCCTGTTGATTCAAGCAAAGGATGCCAATCAGGTCATTGGCGTTATTGCCCATGAAGTTGGTCATATCACCGGGGGACATTTGTCGCGTTTTTCCGACGGCATCCGAAGTGCCACGATTATGACGTTGCTTGGCGCCCTTCTCGGCGCGGCGGCTATTGCGGCGGGATCAGGTGACGCGGGCATGGCGCTCATCCTTGGCGGGCAGCAGATTGGGACAAGAACTTTCCTTAAATATAGCCGCACACAAGAATCAGCCGCAGATCAAGCCGGCTTGACTTTCCTCGAAAAAACCGGCCAATCCGGCACGGGGTTGATTGGTTTCCTAGATTATCTGGGTGATCAGGAGCTTATGACAGCGCGTTACCGGGATCCCTATGCCGGTACGCACCCTGTAAGCGGTCCAAGAATTTCGAAGCTGCGGGAACGGGTGGAAAGCTCCGTCTATTTTAAAGCCAAAACCCCTGAAAAAATTGAACATGAATTCAGACGCCTGCAAGCAAAATTATATGGTTATTTAAAACCGCCTTATGCGACCCTCAATAAATATACTCAAAAAGACCAAAGTCTTTACGCCAAATATGCCCGCGCTTTTGCCTATCACAAGCAGCATGAAATGGCCAAGGCCATTGGTGAAATAGATAGCCTCCTGCGAGAATATCCCGATGACCCCTTTTTTTGGGAGACAAAAGGCCAGATTTTATTTGAAAATGGCCTGATCATAGACTCAATCCAGCCCTACCGTAATGCGGTCAAAATTCTTCCTGAGGCATCTTTAATACGTATTTCTTTGGCCCAGTCACTGATTGCCACAGAAGATGACCTATATTTGAGTGAAGCCTTGGAGAATCTTGAATTTTCATTATCCCGCGATCCAAAAAATTCCTTCGCCTGGTATCAGGCTTCTATCGCTTATCATCGAAAGAAAAACAAAGCCATGACATATTATTCCACAGCGGAGAGGTTTCTGCTGATTGGCAATATGCAGGGGGCAATGGTTAATGCCAAACATGCTGTTGATACGCTGCCCCATGATATCCCGCAATGGATCAGAGCTCAGGATATACTTGTTGTAACGCAATCAAATATGACCGATAAAGACCGCAAGAAACACGAAAAGAAACAAAAAGAAAAACATTAAAGTAGAAAAAATATGCCTCAAATATCTATAAAGATTACAAAAATCCTCTTGAGCCTCTTTGGAATTATTTTTATAATTTCAAGTTTTTCCGTATCGGCAGCAGAAGAACAACCGGCCTTATCAATAAAACAAAAGGCAGAAATAAATCAGATGATCCGTGATTATATTCTGGATCATCCCGAAATCTTACCCGAAGCCATTCAGATTCTACAAAATCGTACAAAAACAGCCATGTTAAAGCGACATCATACCCGGCTTTATAATGATGGCTTTAGCTATGTCGGCGGCAATAAAAATGGCGATGTCACCATTATCGAATTTTTTGATTATAACTGTGGTTATTGCAAAACTGCCCTTGATACGATGGAAAAATTAATCAAAGCAGACAAAAACCTTCGGGTTATTTACAAGGAATTCCCAATACTTTCAGAATCATCATATGTCATGTCCAAGGCAGCAATGGCGTCCATGAAACAGGGGAAATATCCTGAGTTTCACGCGGCCCTGATGAAAAGCACAGGGAAAATGACAGAAAACCGTATTTTTAAAATTGCCCGTGATCTTGGGATAGATGAACAGATTTTGGCAAAAGATATGACCAGCCCGGTCCTGGAACGAAACATACAAATAAATCATGGTCTGGCCAAGGCGTTGCAAATCACGGGAACACCTGGCTTCATCATTGGAGATACTGTGATACCGGGCGCGGTGCCTTACGAAGAACTCGTAAAGGCTATCGAACGGACAAGACGGGCATCTCAAAAGGCAAAATGAACAAATGCCTCTCTATATAAGTCCCGCAAGCGGTGATGAAGGGTCAGCATAAAGTTTTTTCGGCATTCTTCCGGCAAAATAGGCCGCCCTGCCCGCCTGCACAGCGAGGTTCATCGCCCGCGCCATGGCTATGGGATCTTTTGCTTCGGCTATGGCCGTATTCATCAAAACGCCGTCACAGCCAAGCTCCATCGCAACGGCGGCATCAGATGCCGTGCCAACACCGGCATCCACCAAAACCGGAACATTCGCCTGCTCGATAATCAGCCTTATTTGCACCGGGTTCTGAATGCCCAGCCCCGATCCGATTGGCGCGCCCAGCGGCATAATCGCGCAGCATCCCAGATCTTCCAGTCGCTGTGCCATAATCGGGTCATCACTGCAATATACCATGACATCGAAATTTTCCTTGATCAATACTTCTGCGGCATGCAGAGTTTCAACCATATTGGGATAAAGGGTTTTCTGATCCCCGAGAACCTCCAGTTTAACCAGATTCCAGCCACCAGCCTCACGGGCCAGACGCAGCGTTCGTATGGCATCATCGGCGGTAAAGCATCCCGCCGTGTTTGGTAAATAAGTGTATTTTTTCGGGTCGAGATAATCCACCAACATCGGCTGGTTCGGGTCCATAACATTCACACGGCGGACGGCAACGGTCACAATTTGCGCCCCGGACGCCTCTACCGCCAATGCCGTTTCCTCAAAATCCTTATATTTACCTGTGCCAACAATCAACCGAGACGAAAAACTCATACCGGCTACTTTAAAGCTGTCGTTATCCATGTTTTTTTCCACCACCTATAAAATGAACTATTTCAAGTCTGTCACCTTCATCAAGTTTTATATCTTGATACGTGGACTTGGGTACAATTTCAAGATTTCTTTCAACGGCGACTTTACCGGGGTCAAGTTTTAAATCCTGTAATAAATCGTATAAACTCAGGCCCTTTTGAACTTTATGAGGGTCACCGTTTAAAGTTATATTTACCACTAATTTTAATCCTGTTCTTACAGTTTATCTATGCAGACTAACATCAATCCTTTATAGTCCGGAAATATTTCGCGTCAAATGTATATTCTTGGTTTCCATAAGGATACAAAATATTATATATTGCGGCACTAAATAAAAAATACAGGTTAGCATGATTGAAAATAGCAGGAAATATATTCTGGTTTTAAACGGCCCTAATTTGAATATGCTGGGTACGCGAGAGCCTGAAATTTATGGTTCGAAGACCCTTGAGAATATAAAAGATGACATGACCTCTCATGGGCAGGGACTGGGATACAATATTGATTTTCGCCAAAGTAACAGTGAAGGCGAACTTGTGGACTGGATACAGCAATCACGCGCAAAGATGGCGGCGATTATAATCAATGCCGGGGCATATACCCATACGTCTGTAGCCTTGCTTGACGCCCTGCAATCTGTAGAAATCCCCATTATCGAAGTCCATCTGTCCAATATCTTCAGTAGAGAGAAATTTCGCCATCATTCTTATATTTCTCCTGTTGCAAATGGTGTAATCTGCGGATTCGGGGTAAATAGTTATATTCTGGCGCTGGAAGCAGCCCATGATATATTAAATGTATAATATAATAATAAAAGGACTGTAATATATGTCAAAAATGTTTGTGGATCAGGATGTTATCCGGGACTTGGCAACTTTGCTCAATGAAACTGACCTCAGCGAGATCGAGGTTCAGAACGGGGAAAGAAAAATAAGGGTTGCGCGAAATATTCAGGCGGCAGCAACAGTTGTTTCAGCCCCCGCCGCCCAACAAGTCGTCGCCGCTGAAATCACCCCGGCTGTTGCCGCTGGCCCGGCCCCTGATAAAGAGCATCCCGGCGCTATTACATCACCAATGGTGGGAACGGTCTATACCGCGCCTGACCCTGAAAGTAGTGATTTCATCAAAGTGGGTGATAAGGTGTCCGTTGGCCAGACATTACTGATCATAGAAGCGATGAAAGTTATGAACCAGATACCCGCGACAAAGAGCGGTACTGTCACCAAGATCCTCGTTGAAAGCGCACAGCCGGTTGAATACGGTGATGTTCTTGCCATTATAGAATAAAAAACGGACCCCATATGTTTGACAAAGTTTTAATTGCCAATCGCGGCGAAATTGCCCTTCGTATCCATCGCGCCTGTCAGGAAATGGGCATCTCAACCGTTGCGGTTCATTCCACAGCAGATGAAAATGCCATGCATGTTCGACTTGCCGATGAAAGCGTCTGTATTGGCCCACCAGCCTCTAAGGACAGCTATTTAAATATTCCCTCCATCATTGCCGCTGCCGAGATTACCGGCGCGGACGCCATTCATCCGGGCTATGGTTTTTTATCTGAAAACGATAAATTTGCAGAAATCGTGGCGGAACATAAACTGGAATTCATTGGACCTACGGCGGAACATATCCGGTTAATGGGTGATAAAATTTCCGCCAAGGATGTCGTTAAAAAACTTGGCATTCCCGTTGTTCCCGGCTCCGAAGGGGCAGTGAAAGATATTTCTCAAGCGGAAAAAATAGCCAAGAAACTTGGTTATCCTGTCATTGTAAAAGCGGCTTCGGGCGGCGGTGGACGCGGCATGCAAGTGGTTCACAATAAAGCTGAACTGGGCAATGCTATAATGGCCTGCAAAAAAGAAGCCGGGGCTTCTTTTGGCGATGATACCGTTTATCTTGAAAAATATTTAACCCTGCCGCGCCATATTGAATTTCAGGTTATTGCCGACAAGCATGGCAATGTCTGCCACCTTGGCGAACGTGATTGCTCCCTTCAGCGGCGCCATCAAAAAGTTCTTGAAGAGGCCCCTTCCCCTGCGCTGAATACAGAAGAACGTAATAAAATGGGCGAAGTTGTCCGCAAGGCTATTCAGGGTTTGGGCTATATCGGGGCTGGAACCATCGAATTTCTGTATGAAAATGGCGAATTTTATTTTATTGAGATGAATACACGCATTCAGGTTGAGCATCCTATTACCGAAATGATCACAGGTATTGATCTGGTAAGGGAACAGATTCGCGTTGCCGCTGGTTTGCCATTATCTTTCACTCAGGAGGAAATCAAATTTTCCGGCCATTCCATTGAATGCCGTATCAATGCGGAAGACCCCTTCACCTTTATGCCAAGCCCCGGAAAAATCAATGATTATCATCCCCCGGGCGGATTGGGCGTGCGGGTTGATTCTGGCATCTATTCCGGCTATTCAATTCCGCCCTATTACGATAGCATGATTGCCAAATTGATCGTGCATGGCAAAACCCGTAATGAATGTCTTATGCGCCTCAGGCGGGCACTTGGCGAATATGTAATCGGCGGCATTAAAACCACCATTCCCTTACATCAGAGTCTCATTCGGGAGACAGACTTTATCAATGGATCTTACGATATTCACTGGCTGGAAAACTATCTGAAAAACCTTGAGTAATGAGCAATATAACGGCTGAACTCATCATTCATGCCTATACTCAAGGCATCTTTCCCATGGCGGAAAATGCCGCGTCCAATGATATCTATTGGGTTGATCCCGAATTGCGCGGGGTCATCCCAATAGGTAATTTCCATCTTCCCAAAAAATTAGCCAGAAAAATAAACCAGAAACCTTTTGATATCAGGGTAGATACCAGCTTCCTGAAAGTCATAGAAGGCTGCGCGGCCTCTGCCCAGACGAAAGGCCGGCAAGAAACATGGATTAATGATCAAATCATTTCCCTCTACGCGCAGCTTTTTGATAAAGGATATGTTCATACCATAGAATGCTGGCAGGACAATCACCTTGTTGGCGGCCTTTACGGCATATCAATCGGCGGGGCATTTTGCGGGGAAAGCATGTTTCATACTGTAACAGATGCCAGCAAAGTCGCCTTGGCTTATTTGGTCGCCCGCTTGAAAGCCGGCGGTTACAGCCTGCTGGATACACAATTCATAACGCCCCATTTAGCCCAGTTTGGTGCTATTGAGATTAGCCGGCAAGATTATAAACTAAGGCTGAAAAAGGCTCTGGAACGGAAAGTTGACTTTTATTCTTTGCCCATGAATTCTGAGCCAGAAATAATTTTACAGTCCTTGACCCAAACATCATAGACCGGATGTTCCAGCGGAGATAATGCGGGGCTTGAGGCAAACATCCATCCCGAGAAAACTTTTCTGTTTTGGTTATTATGCCCCACATCTGTAATCTCAAGAAAAGCAACAGTCTCCGGGGTTTCTTCAGGGGGATTTTTCCGGCAATATCGTAATGTTATTTCAAGGGTGCCAAAGCGGACGGTTTGATCCTGCCTGACTTCAATGGTCGACAACTGGGTTGTGATTTTATCCAATGCTGACAAGGTGACTACAGATATATCTTCCTGATTTTCAAATATCTCGTATTCTTCAGACAAGCTGTTTGCACAGGACAAAAGCAGCAGGCAAAAGGCCATCAATCCTTTGACGTAAAAATCATTTTTTATCATCATTGTTGCTATCAGAGCCCGCGAATTTGTCCAGAAGACCAAGAAAATCAACAGCGCCCTGCGTATTGGTGATTTCGTCACCTTCTTCCAGAGTCTCATCATCTTCATCACCTGGATCGATCACAAGATAATTTCCGCCAAGAAGCCCTTCTGAAGTAATTTTTGCAAATGTACTTTCCGTCAAGTGGATCGCAGGGTCAATGCTGATTTCCACTACGGCAAAAAAACTGTTTGTATCAAGATATTGCCTGGTAATTGAACCAACTTTGATGCCACTGATTTTTACATCTCCGCCAACAGAAAGGCCGTCAACCTTATCGAACTTGACCACATAGCTTTTCCCGCCCTTGGTGGTGACGCTTGAATGGCTGAAAGCAAAATACAGAAAACTTGCGGCAACAACCAAAACAACGGCGCCCATCAGCGTTTCTACGATATTATTCTTCATATATCCTGCCCTTAAAACCTAAGTGGTAAATATTAATTATGGTGTCCAGGCTTCATAGTCACCCGTCGTCTTTTTGCGGCTGCCGCCTTCATTAAGACTGCCTGAAGGAAAATAAGCCTTGATCGTGCCGGTCATATTCGGTTCAAGCTCTTTTTCCCAGCTCTTGCGATCCGGCTTGCGTTCCAATGGGGTATAATCAACAGTATGATGCAGCCACATATGCCATTCTGGCGGGATTTTAGAGGCCTCAATATCCGTTTTGAAAATAACCCAGCGTTTAGGGCCTTTTTTCTCACGGTAATAAATATTACCCTGTACATCTTCGCCGACTTTTTCACCATTGAAAAAAGTATGTACCAGCGTTCCTATTGTCGCGCCGTACCACCATCCAAAAATACGCCTGATAAAAGCTACCATTTTTAAGATTTCCCAAATAAAATTATTTTTTTAACCTGTTTTCTATACTCTGAATTTACCCTGCGAACAACAGCATAACAATAATAAAAGACTTTCTGGTCATATTATGGCCATTCCCCAAAAAAAACTTTATAAACAGTTCATATATTAACAATTTTCATAACCCGCGATTTCCCAAGCCCGACTCATTGACACTACCACATATAGCAAAGTCAAGACCGGCTACCCACAATATATATGAAAAAAAGTCTGTTTCTCAGTAATATATTATATTACAGTTATCACATAATGAAGAAAACATAAGAAAATCACTTCCGCAGGGAAAATTATATAAAGGGAAAATTATATGAAGATTAACCGCCGCTTTACTTCAATTGATAAATCGCCTTACCATGACATTGAATTCAGAACTGCCGACAGTGAAATTCGGAACCCGGACGGGACAACCGTATTTGCATTAAAAGCTTTTGAAGTCCCCGCCTCATGGAGTCAAGTTGCGGCAGATATTCTCGCCCAGAAATATTTCAGGAAATCCGGTGTTCCCCAATGCCTGACAACAGTAGAGGAAGAGGGCATTCCAAGTTGGCTTTGGCGCAAAAAAAATGATGAGGCCGCCCTTAAAAAAATAGCCAAAGAAAACCGATTTGGTTCAGAAACCAGCGCAAAACAGATATTTGACCGATTGGCAGGCACATGGACTTACTGGGGATGGAAGGGCGGCTATTTCACCGCCGAGGAAGACGCAAAGGCCTTCTTTGACGAATTGCGATTCATGCTCGCAAATCAAATGTGCGCGCCCAATTCCCCCCAATGGTTTAATACTGGGCTGCACTGGGCTTACGGCATTGACGGGCCGTCTCAAGGCCATCATTATGTCGATCATGAAAGCGGCAAGCTGGTCAAATCCAAAACAGCCTACGAACATCCCCAGCCCCATGCCTGCTTTATCCAAAGCGTAAGTGATGACTTGGTCAATGAAGGCGGCATTATGGATCTGTGGACCCGTGAAGCACGCCTGTTTAAATATGGCTCCGGTACGGGCAGCAATTTTTCCTATATTCGCGGCGCGGGAGAATCACTGGCAGGCGGCGGCAGTTCTTCCGGTTTGATGAGCTTTCTTAAAATTGGTGACCGGGCGGCCGGTGCCATTAAATCCGGCGGGACAACCCGGCGGGCAGCCAAAATGGTCATCGTGGATGTTGATCATCCTGATGTCTCGGAATTCATAAAGTGGAAAGTGGTTGAAGAGCAAAAGGTCGCGTCATTGGTGGTGGGCTCACAAATCACCAAAAAACACATGCAAGATGTCATGGCGGCATGTTTTGAAAAAGATATCGCGGCGGAAGACCGACTTAGCCCGAAGACCAATCCACATCTTAAAACGGCCCTGCTTGCCGCCAGGAACTCTCTGGTCCCGGAAGCCATCAGTCAGCGCGTCATTCAATTTGCACAGCAAGGTTACAGTAAAATTGATTTTGACACCTATGATACGGATTGGGATTCCGAAGCCTATGTTACGGTTTCCGGACAAAACTCCAACAATACTATTCGGGTTACTGACGAATTCATGGAAGCGGTATTGAATGATAGTGACTGGGATCTGACAAGCCGCAAAGATGGCAGCGTCATGAAAACAATGCCTGCGCGCGAATTATGGGATGATATAGGTCTTGCGGCATGGCAATGTGCAGATCCCGGGTTGCAATTTCATTCGACCATCAACGATTGGCATACCTGCCCTGAATCCGGGGAAATTCGGGGATCAAATCCCTGTTCGGAATATATGTTCCTTGATGATACGGCCTGTAATCTTGCGTCTCTAAACCTCATGAAATTCAGATCCAAAGAGGGCGAATTTGAAATTGAAAATTTTGAGCATGGCGTGAAGCTCTGGACGATCGTTCTTGAGATATCCGTTATGATGGCGCAGTTCCCCTCAAAAGAAATTGCCCAGTTAAGTTATGATTTCCGGACGTTAGGGCTGGGTTTTGCCAATATCGGCAGTTTCATAATGGCCTCGAGCCTTTCTTATGACAGTGAGGAAGGCCGGGCGCTTTGCGGGGCCATATCCGCGCTCATGACCGGCGTCAGCTATGCGACCTCTGCGGAAATGGCTTCTGAGCTTGGTACCTTTAAAGGCTATGAAAAGAATAAACATCATATGCTGCGGATCATCCGCAATCACCGGAACGCCGCCCTTGGTGAGGCCGATGGTTATGAAGCACTTTCAATAGTTCCCGTCCCGCTTGATCTTGTGAATTGCCCTTCCCCAAAACTTGCTGTTGCCGCCGGGATGGCGTGGGACAAAGCCCTTGATTTAGGACAGCAATATGGCTATCGCAATGCCCAAACGACGGTTATCGCCCCTACGGGGACTATCGGGCTTGTCATGGACTGTGATACGACCGGCATTGAGCCTGATTTCGCTCTGGTTAAGTTTAAAAAGCTTGCCGGCGGCGGATATTTCAAAATCATCAACCGAATGGTTCCGGAAGCCCTTAAAAATATCGGCTATACGCCCAAGGAAATTGATGAAATCGCAAAATTCGCCGTTGGTCATGGCTCTTTAAAGAACGCGCCCTTCATCAATCATGACAGCTTAAAGGCCAAAGGCTTTGGCCGCGCTCAACTTGACGCACTGGAGCAGGCCCTGATCAGCGCCTACGACATTGCCTTCACCTTTAATCAATGGACATTAGGTACAGAATTCTGCGTTAATATTTTAGGCATTGACGAAGAAAAATTAAATGATATGAGCTTTAATCTACTCGGCGCCATTGGATTCAGTAAAAGCGATATTGATGCCGCTAATTTATATTGCACCGGCGCGATGACGCTCGAAGGTGCCCCTCACCTGAAAGAGGAGCATTTACCTATTTTTGATTGCGCCAACCCTTGCGGCAAAACCGGAAAACGCTATTTATCCGTAGATAGCCATATCTTGATGATGGCCGCCGCTCAACCCTTCATTTCAGGGGCCATTTCCAAGACTGTCAATATGCCGGCATCTGCAACATTCGAAGACTGTCAGGACGCCTATCTTAAATCCTGGCGGCTGGGCCTTAAAGCGAATGCATTATACCGTGATGGCTCAAAGCTCAGCCAGCCCATGAGCGCCGCGTTGCTAGATATGGAAGATTTGGAAGATGAGGCCTCCCTGCCCGAAAAAGCCAAGGTCGTGGCAGAGAGAATCATTGAAAAAATCATTATCCAGAATGATCGTCAAAGGCTGCCAGGCCGCCGAAAAGGCTATACGCAAAAAGCGTCCGTTGGCGGTCATAAAATTTACCTGAGAACAGGGGAATATGACGATGGAAAATTAGGGGAAATATTCCTGGATATGCATAAAGAAGGCGCCGCCTTCCGAAGCCTGATGAATAACTTTGCCATCGCAATTTCCATTGGCTTGCAATATGGCGTGCCCCTGGAAGAATTTGTTGATGCCTTTACCTTCACAAAATTCGAGCCATCCGGTCAGGTTAGCGGAAATGATGCCATCAAAATGGCAACTTCCGTCCTTGACTATATTTTCCGTGAATTGGCAGTATCTTATTTGGGACGGAAAGATTTGGCGCATGTCGATCCAGATGATCTTGAACATGATACCATTGGCAAAGGAGATCAAAATCTGGGCCCTGTCGAATCTTCAAGTGAAGCACTGGACCGCGTTATATCCTACGCCAGTACAGGCTATGTGCGCAAAAGCAATCTCTATGTCTTGAATACCACTGAACAATCAAAAACAACAGTAGAGGCCAGAGACGTTAATCAGGAATCTGTTTATGAAAGCAAGACAGTCATCAGCGGGGGCAGTTCATCCTCTATGAGGAAAAGCGACATCCGCACATCCCGCGCCATGGAAGCCCGTATCAAAGGTTATGAAGGCGATGGCTG
This sequence comes from Emcibacter sp., assembly GCA_026982375.1. Taxonomy (GTDB): domain Bacteria; phylum Pseudomonadota; class Alphaproteobacteria; order Sphingomonadales; family Emcibacteraceae; genus Paremcibacter. The sequence continues at coordinate 11,620 of JALSHF010000093.1, forward strand.
CACGGAATGCGGTAACTTTACAATGGTTCGAAATGGGACATGTCTTAAATGTGATACCTGCGGGACAACAAGTGGCTGCTCTTGATATCCTCTAAGTTTACCATATATTTACGGATATATTGCAATATTCAACGATATAAAGAAAAAAGCTGGCTGAGGATGGTTCTCAGTCATCATGATCTGGATAAATATTATTATGTTGCGTATCGATAATACCCCGTTTCTATTTCGAAATTCCATACTGAAATATCATCCAGAACCTAATGAGCTTGCCCATCAATATGGGGTCGCCATCCTGAGTGTCATAGATGACCAAACGGTCATTATTACAGAAATAAATAATGATTTTTTACAGTTTACCCGCCAGAATTCTGAAGATTTAACAGGCATAAACCTGAAAGATAATCCCCTTTGGAATGATGGCGGGCAATTATGGAATGCAATCTCTCTGGTTCTGAAAAGTCAGGAAACGCAAGCCATTGTCTGGCAGATAAAGACAGGCGATTCCCCCCGTATATTTAATTGCAGTATTGTCCCAACTTCTAACCAAGATAAAAAGTCGAAAACACTGACTGTAATATTATCGGATAACAGCGCGAATATTGCGTTTGCAGACCAGATTCAACAATTTAATTATCATGATATGATGACCGGGCTGCCCAATAAAAACTATCTAAATGAAGCCATTGAAGATAAAATTTCCAACGTTTGTCCGAATGGAGAGATCGCCATTCTGATACTTAATATCCTCCAGTTTCAAAGAATTAATGAAAGTTTTGGATATGAAGCAGGCGATAAAATAATCCAGAATATTTCTTATGCATTAGAGAGAGCCTTGCCTGAAAATGCCCTGTTAGCCCGGTTTGAAGGCGATAAGTTTTCTATTCTATTAGCAGAGAGTGAAGTTGGAGATTTGCAAGAAGAAGCCATCGCCCTGGCAAATACACTTCATCATGAGATGAATGCGGCCTTACAAGCAGAGCATACCGAGATTCATCTTGCCCTGACCATTGGTATCGCCGTAAGCCGTACGCCATTAAAAGACGGCAATATGCTTATCCAACGCGCCCACATCGCCATGAAGCGACTTAGTAAAGTCAGCCCAAATAAAACATTGGTTTATCAGCCAGAACTGCAAACCCGGGCAACTTCGCGTTTAAAGCTTGAAAATGAACTCAGGGAAGCTTTAAAAAATAAGGAATTAAGCCTTAATTATGAGCCTATTATTTGCCTGCAAAATGGTCATTTGGTCGGATTTGAAGCCCTCTGCCGCTGGAACCATCCAACCCGGGGGATAATTTCACCTATAGAATTCATACCGCTTGCAGAAGAAACCGGGCTAATCGTTCCGTTGGGTAATTGGGTTTTGAAAGAAGCCTGTACAAGCCTGAAAATATTGAAAGATAAATATCCGGGCGTTTCCAATATCACCATAAATGTGAATATCTCCGGCCTGCAACTTTTACAGGATGATTTTATTGCCACGATCCATGAAGCCTTGGTGCATTCCGGTTTAACGGGCAATCAGCTTAAACTTGAAATCACGGAAACCATGCTCATAGAGAATGCCGAACTGGCCCGCGACATTCTACTTGATTTAAAATCAATTGGCATTTCATTGGCCATTGATGATTTTGGCACGGGCTATTCGTCATTAAGTTATTTAAATCAATTCCCCATTGATACTCTAAAAATTGACAAAAGTTTTATCAACCGCATGAATACAACAAAAGACAGTTACAAGATTGTTCATATCATTACGACTCTTGCTCAAACCTTGGGCATGGAATTAGTCGCCGAGGGCATAGAGCATGAAAGTCAGGTCATTGCCCTAAAGAAGTTGGGCTGTCAAACCGGGCAAGGATTCTTATTCTCAAAACCCCTGACATTTGAGGATACAGAACTCTATGTCCGTAAAGAAACAACTTTCCTTGCCTAAATATAAAATAGTATGATATAGTCCTATCGTAAAAATAATATACACTAATGGATAGAAAAATGGACTATAATAGGTACTATATAAGATTTAGGCAGAAGCTTGACCATCTTATTCGCACCAGTAATCACGATGATTACGCCTCCCTATCGGCATTGATCGGCAAAAATCATGCCTATATGCAACAATTTATCAAACGCGGCGTGCCAAAATGCCTAAAAGATGAAGATACAGAGAAAATAATCAAACATTTTAATATCACAATGGATTATTTTGGCTCTCCGGACGATTTCTCAAATGTCGGACGCGGGTTTTCGGACAGCCAGACATCCAACTTTGAAGAAGAATATATCAGAGTAAATGTTTATGAAATAGAAGCCGCCGCCGGAGCAGGATCCATGGTGGATAATAATGAAATATCCAATAAGCTCGCCTTTAAAAAAAGCTGGATCAGAAGCAGTTCCAATGCCACAGCAGATGATTTGGCCGTCATTACGGTATCAGGGGATTCCATGAACCCAACGTTATATGATGGGGATCGTATTCTGGTTGATATGACTCAGACCTCAATCAAAAATGATGGCATTTATGTCCTCAGAAACGATGATATGATTTTAGTGAAACGAATTTCCCTTAATCCCGTGACGAAACTATGCACGATCAAAAGTGACAACAGCTTTTATGAAAGCTGGGAAGGGTGCAAAACAACCGATCTGGATATATTGGGCCGCGTTATCTGGATGGGACGAAATATATGAAAAATTCAATGGATAAAGCTTTACGTCAACCCTCCATCAGAACGGTACCAATGCATGCCGATTTGAATGCCAACGGCCATATTTTCGGCGGCTGGATTTTATCTCAAATGGATCTGGCCGGCGGCGGAGAGGCCATACGTTTCTGCAATGGCCCCGTGGCAACGGTCGCCATCGAAGGCATGAAATTTCACGAACCCGTATTGCCGGGTGACTGGTTAAGCGTCTATACAAATATTACAAATGTTGGCAGCACATCCATCACCCTTCATGTCGAAGCCACTGTGCTGCGGCGTGACCATGAGGATGAAATCATGGTAACAGAAGGCGACTTTGTCTTTGTCGCTCTTGATGAAAACCACAGGCCCAAAAAAATTAAACAAACGATGAAATAATATCACTTTATCGTCATAGAGCCCTGCTGTTTCTATAATAAGAAAAGCCGTCTTATCCAAGTTGCAAAACGAGAATAAGACGGCTTTTTCCTTAATCTTTTTGGTGAGCCCGACGGGGTTCGAACCTGTGACCTACTGATTAAAAGTCAGTTGCTCTACCAGCTGAGCTACGGGCCCTCTCCGAAAAGATGAGCGGAACATAATGCGCAAAGCGCTGTGGGTCAACAGTAATGTTGCACTATTCCAAAAATAAATAATTACAAAGGATCAATGTCGCCCAATGCCCTGACTTCATGAAATTCTTTTACAAAATTTTGCAGTTTTCTAGCAGAAATCGCTGTTCTTAATCCCGCCATGAGATCCTGAAAATACGTTAAGTTATGCTCTGTAAGCAACATCAACCCTAAAATTTCATCACTGCGAAATAAATGCGATAGATAGGCCCTGCTATAATTCTGGCAGGCGGGACAGGAACAATTCTCATCAAGAGGGCGCGGATCATCTGTATGGCGGGCATTCTTCATATTAACGGTGCCGCGCCGCGTGAAGGCCTGCCCCGTACGGCCCGAACGGGACGGCAGCACGCAATCGAACATGTCTATGCCGCGTTCAACAGCACCCACAATATCATCCGGCTTGCCAACCCCCATAAGATAGCGCGGTTTATTTTTAAGCATAAGCGGCATGGTATAGTCCAAAACATCAAACATAACCTCCTGCCCTTCGCCAACCGCAAGGCCGCCCACAGCATAGCCCTGACAATCTATTTCTTTCAGAGCATCCACAGAATGACGACGTAAATTTTCAAAAACACCGCCCTGCACAATACCAAACAAGGCATTATTCACCGCATGCTGCGAGCCATCGTGAAAGGCATCATAAGACCGTTTCGCCCAGCGCATGGACATGAGCATGGATTTTTCGGTTTCCGCCTCTGTTGCGGGATAGGGCGTGCATTCATCAAAGGCCATAACAATATTTGAGCCAAGAAGCCGCTGTATTTCCATGCTTCTTTCAGGGGTCAGCATATGTTTTTTGCCGTCAATATGAGATTGAAAAGCAACGCCCTCTTCCGTTATTTTACGCAGCTTTGCCAGTGACATGACCTGAAAGCCACCGGAATCCGTCAAAATAGGCCCGTCCCAATTCATAAATTTATGAAGCCCGCCAAGGCGGTGAATTCTTTCAGCGGTCGGGCGAAGCATCAAATGATAGGTATTACCCAGCAAAATATCCGCCCCCGTTTGGCGCACCGTTTCCGGTTTCATGGCTTTTACAGTTGCGGCTGTTCCCACGGGCATGAAGGCCGGCGTTCTGATCTGCCCCCGGCAAGTATGGATGACCCCCGTCCGCGCATTACCGTCCGTTTCGGTGATCTCCATAGAAAATTTTTGTGTCATAATTGGTCTTCTCGAAATAACAGACTGCTGTCGCCGTAAGAATAAAAGCGATAGTCCTGCGCTATAGCATGGCCGTAAGCCGCTTTCATATGATCATGGCCAGCAAAGGCGCTCACCAACATGAACAAGGTTGATTTAGGCAGATGAAAATTGGTCATTAAGATATCGACGGCGCGAAATTTATAGCCCGGCGTTATAAAAATATCCGTCGTGCCGGAAAAAGGCTGTATCTGCCCCGTTTCATCCGCTGCGGATTCCAGCAGCCTTAAGGACGTTGTCCCGACGGCGATAACCCGTCTGCCTTGCGCATGGGCCTGATTAATGGTTTTTGCGGTTTGCGCATCAATTTCCCCCCATTCAGAATGCATTTTATGATTCCGCGTGTCCGCCACCTTAACCGGAAGAAAAGTCCCCGCGCCCACATGAAGGGTCACATGAACGGATTTCACGCCCTTTGCGGCTAATCTCTCGAGCAACCGCTCTGTAAAATGGAGCCCGGCCGTCGGGGCAGCAACGGCGCCTTCTTTCTTACTGTAGATGGTTTGATAGTCCGTCAAATCCTGCGCATCCACGGGCCGCTGGGAGGCGATATAGGGCGGCAAAGGCATAACGCCTGACTGCTTCAGGGCGCGGCTCAATTCGGGGCCGCTACAATTGAACTGCAACGATACTTCGCCGCCCATGCCCTTGGCCACAACCCTTGCCGTTAAGCCATCCGAAAAGGCAATGACATCTTCAGCTTTTAATTTTTTGGCGGGGCGGGCAAAGGCCTGCCACAAACCATTGCCCATATCCATATGCAAAGTGACTTCCATCTTTGCCTGCCGACGCATGCCCGAGAGGCGGGCCGGAATGACCCGCGTATCATTAAACACAAGCACATCGCCGCTTTCAAGTAAATCAGGCAAGTCAGTTACTTGGCTGTCTAGCTTGTCCGCCCCCTTAACCACAAGGAACCGCGCCCCGTCGCGGCTGCGAACGGGGCGGAGGGCAATAAGCGCCTTTGGCAGATCAAAATCAAAATCATCTACTTTCATATGAAATTATTCTGCGTCCGCAGCAACCTGCATTTTAATAATCACATCTGGGTCAGAACCATTCTCACCCGGATTTAATGCGTCCACATGCTCCATTCCGTCCGTGACCTGTCCCCATACAGAATATTGACCGTTCAAATGCGGCGCGGCATCAAAACAAATGAAAAATTGACTATCCGCACTATCGGGCATGGCCGAGCGGGCCATTGAAACAGTGCCGCGCACATGATCCTTGTCAGAAAATTCCGCCGGAATATTCTCGCCGGAACCACCGGTACCATTCCCCTTGGGGTCACCGCCCTGTGCCATAAACCCCGGGATCACCCTGTGAAATTTAAGGCCATCATAAAAACCATCTCTGGCCAGCGTCTTAATACGCGCCACATGCTTTGGGGCCACATCAGGGTATAATTCTATGATTACCCGACCCTCTTTCAGGTCAAGGTATAATGTATCTTCCAAGTTCATCTTTTAAATTCCTTTTACTCAACGTCTACAGCAACCTGCATTTTAATAATTTTATCCGGATCTTGTAGTTCAGGTACAACACCTTGGCGGATGCGGTCAACATATTTCATGCCGCCAATGACCCGTCCCCATATCGTATATTTACCATCAAGATGTGTGCTCACGTCCAGAACAATGAAAAACTGACTGTCTGCGCTATTGATATCATCCGCGCGAGCCATTGAAACGGCACCCTTTAAATGTGATAATTCGGAAAATTCGGCATCAATATGCTGGCCGGATCCCCCGGATCCATCTCCGTCAGGATCCCCGCCCTGGGCCATAAACCCCGGAATGACGCGGTGAAAGGTCAAGCCGTCATAGAAACCCTGCCGGACAAGTTCTTTGATCCGCATAACCGTTTTTGGGGCCACTTCAGGATACATTTCTATCGTCACCCTGCCATCTTTTAAATCCAGGTAAAGTATATTTTCAAGATCGGTTGTTTGCGCGGCGCTGCTCAGAGAAGCTAAAGCTAAAAGGCTCAAGCTCATGATCATTTTCATGAATATATTCATTCGATCGTCCATAGTTATTATTTAGATAATTTAATTTTAGCCATGACCTCATCCCTGACTTTTTCGGGGACAAACGCAGAAATATCGCCGTCAAAACGGGCAATTTCCTTGACCAGACGAGAGGCTATGGCTTGCAACGAAGGATCCGCCATGAGAAAAATCGTCTCAATATCAGGGTTCAATTTGTAATTCATGGCCGTCATCTGAAACTCATATTCAAAATCCGATACGGCCCTGAGCCCCCGAATAATCGCCGTTGCCTCTATTTCCTCGGCAAAGGTCATCAGAAGCGTACTAAAAGGCCTGACCTCAACTGAGACACCCGTCTCCCGTTCAATGAAAGCCGTTTCACGGCGCACCATCGCCACCCGTTCTTCAAGGTCAAATAATGCCGATTTTGACGGATTGGTTGAAATGCCAAGAATAAGGTGATCAACAAGCTTAGCGCTTCTCTTGATAATATCCACATGCCCAAGCGTTACCGGGTCAAACGTACCGGGGTATAATCCTATGCGATTTTTCTTAGCCATAAAAGATTACTCCTCAGATGTGTTATCTTTTGATATTTCAGGTGATGTTTCAGGTGATGTTTCAGGTGTTTCACCTTCTTCAATCTCATCTGAATCAGTTTCCTCAACACGTTCGACAGAAACAATTTGCTCATTATCGCCAACTTTAAACAAGGTCACGCCCTGGGTATTTCGCCCCGCAACCCGAACGTCCCCAACAGGCACGCGAATCAAGCGGCCCTGGTCCGTAACCATCATCAACTGATCCTGATCATTGATCGGGAAGGCAGCAATGACAGAACCATTACGTTCAGAGGTCTCAATATTTATAATCCCCTGCCCTCCGCGGCCCGTAACGCGATATTCATAGGCCGATGTTCGCTTGCCATAACCGTTGACCGTTATACTTAACAGGAATTGTTCTTTCTCTTCAAATTCATTGACCCTCTCTGCGGTCATATTCTCTGGAATTTCAGGGCTTTCATCCCGGCGTTTAGCCGAAGCATATTTAAGGTAAGCGCTGCGTTCTTCCGTGTCTGAATGGACATTCCCCAATATGGACATGGAGACAACTTCATCACCCTCCGCAAGGCGAATGCCCCTGACACCGTCAGAGTTCCGTCCCTTGAACAATCGAACCGCCGTCGCTGCAAAGCGAATGCATTTACCGCCCTTTGCAGCCATTATAACATCATCCTGCTCCGCGCAGGCCGCAACGGCAATCAAACTATCGCCCTCCGAAAGGCGAATGGCAATTTTACCATTTGATCGAACGTTAGAGAAATCAGACAGGAGATTGCGCCTTATATTGCCCTTTTTCGTGGCAAAAATGGCATGCAGATCGCCCCAGGATTCTTCATCTTCCGGCAGAGGCAGAATGGTCGAAATATTTTCCCCCTGTGCCAGCGGCAGGATATTGATCAGCGCCTTGCCTTTGGATTGGGGCGAACCAACAGGAAGTTTCCAGACTTTTAATTTATATACTTGCCCAAGATTACTGAAAAACAATATGGGCGTATGGGTATTGGCCACAAACACATTGCGCAGGAAGTCTTCCTCTTTCGTGCTCATGCCGGATCGTCCCTTGCCGCCCCGCCTTTGGGCACGGTATGTGGCCAGAGGAACCCGCTTGATATATCCGGTATTGGTCACCGTCACCACCATATCTTCGCGCTGGATCAGGTCTTCATCTTCAAAACCAAAAGCATCCAGAGCAAATATGGAACGCCTTGGTGTGGCAAAAGCTTCGCGATATTCAACAAATTCTGCGCGCATGATAGAATACAGACGGTCCCGGCTTTTCAGAATATCAATATAATCTTCAATTTCTACCGCCAGGGTTTTTAATTCATCCCCGATATCATCACGCCCAAGCGCCGTTAAACGATGCAGGCGCAATTCCAATATGGCCCGAACCTGTTTTTCGGAAAGCTTGTATTTACCATCGACAACTTCTCTTCCCGGTTCATTAATCAGTTCGATATAGCCTTGAACATCAACCGCATCCCATGCTTCTGCCATCAATTTTTCGCGGGCTTCGGCCGGGTTTGGTGCGCGGCGAATCATGGCGACGATCTTATCCAGATTATTAACGGCAATCACCAGACCAACCAAGATATGCGCCCGGTCACGCGCCTTGGTCAGTTTGTATTTTGTCCGGCGGGTAATGACTTCCTCGCGGAATTTGATGAAACATTCAAGAATTCGGCGCAGGTTAAGAACTTCTGGCCGCCCACCGTTCAGGGCCAGAATATTTGCGCCAAAACTGGTCTGCAAAGGCGAATAACGGAAGAGCTGATTAAGCACCACATCACCAACCGCGTCGCGCTTTAATTCAACAACAACCCTGACCCCTATCCGGTCAGACTCATCACGAATATCTGAGATACCTTCGATTCTCTTACTGCGAACAAGGTCGGCAATCTGCTCAACCATCCGCGCCTTATTCACCTGAAAAGGCACTTCTGTAATAATGATGGCCTCTCGTCCCTGCCGGACTTCTTCGAAATGCGTTTTGCCGCGCATAATGACGGAGCCGCGCCCGGTTGTCAGGGCAGAACGCGCGCCAGCAGACCCCATGATAAGGCCGCCCGTTGG
>JALSHF010000094.1 GCA_026982375.1 Emcibacter sp.
ATCCTGCCCGCCATCATTGCGGTTCACAAAACCGTATCCGCGCACCCTGTTAAACCATTTTACGGTTGCTTCAACGAATTCAGACTCATCCATGTCAATAGCGGTGATTTCCATCTGTTCAGATTCAACATCTATACCAACAGCAGTCGTCAGGTCATAATCGAGAATTTTTACCGCTTGACGACCCTTGGGCCGATCCGCAGACAAGCATTTAACCGACGTCCCCTCTGGCAGCATACGACGACCTACGTCCTTCAAAATGGAAAAATGAACCAGAATATCACCCTTGTCATCCTCTGGCGCAATAAATCCATACCCTTTAATAGAATCAAACCATTTGATCGCCCCTTTGACTTCATCAAAATGAACAGTCGTATGTTCGGACTCCGTCAAAGCACTGGCCACTTCCCCTATTTCTTCCTGACTTTCGTCATCCAAATCGCTCTGGATGCTTGCAGACGAATTTGATACCATGAAACTTCACTTTTCTATTTAAATGCTTCCCGATCAAGTTATTGTTACTTACGATACAGCTAATATAATAATGCAGCCAATACAGGCAATTAAAAGTTTATCTAAATATATTAGAAAACAGCACTAATAACCAACTCAACTCAACAATTCCCAGTAATTAAACCCTACATACTCATAGGCCGGAGTTTCTCATACCAATGGTTGTTATGCAATCAATATATTAACTTTTAAGGGTTTTGTCAGCACAAAAACGCCAGCATGGGGTTGCGTTCAAAAAAAAAGAGATGGGAAATTCATCTCCTTTAAAACAGTTAATTACAGTGAATAAACATCAATGACCAGAACTTTTTGGCGTTTTATCACCCAAAACAGAGGTGGAATGATGTTCAATCATATGGTTATCATACATATATTGCGTTACAGGTTCCAACACTGTAATCATCACACCGCCAAATAAATCCTGAGCCGTAAATAACAGCGACAACGGCAAAGAAGACCACCAATAACGCTGTGAAAAGCACGGGAAAAATCATATATTATAAAGTTGTAGCTTTTTGAAGAAAAACTAATGTAAAGATAACCCCATGATTGACCAACTATATCAAAAAGCCATTTTGAAAGAGGCCGCTGCGGCGACAGGCAGCGGTGTATTAAGCAATCCTGATGTAAAATTAACCGTGCACAACCCTCTCTGCGGCGATAGAATTACGATTTACCTCAATCTTGAAACAAATAAAATTTCAGACTTTTCCCATGAAACCAAGGCCTGCGTTCTGTGTCAGGCGAGCGCTTCTATCCTCGCAAAATGTTCAATCGGAGAGACAGAACAGAATATTCAATCCATTTATGATAATCTCAAACAAGGTCTTAAGGATAAATGTCTAAATGACAAGATATGGCCAGAAGATAAATGGGAAACGCTTAATATCTTTCAGCCGGTATCGGATCATAAAAATCGCTTCACCTGTGTCACCCTGCCTTTTGAAACTATATTAAAGGCTCTGCGCGGCGACAGCGAATGAAGCTTTTACAAACATTTACCGCAGATCACACGATCAAGGGATAGCCGGCCGCCGCCTTTGCTCATAATGACCAAAAGAGCAATCGCCCACAGGCCATGCACGGTCCATAGATCTGGATATACAAATATCTGAATAACCAATGTCATGCCAAACATGGTCAGAGCAGCATAGCGCGTAAAGAACCCAAAAATCAAAGCTATTGGTAGCAGGATTTCAGCAGCCACGGTTAAATTCGCGGCCCAATCAAACGGGACGACAGGCAGATCATATTCATATTCGAACAGCATGTATGTGCTATCCGCCACAGTCCAATTCAACGTTATGACATGCCAAATTTGGGTCAGGGAGAATTCCGCCATCCCTTCTGCGTTGAAGGCTATTTTAGTCATGGCGGATTTCCAGAATATTGTCGCCATCACAAATCTCGCTAATATGGCCAGTTGGCATATTTGAATTTTAGACATAATTCCTGTGGTGGTCGTCAATATTCTCGTCAGTGATTGCCTCATGATGCTTTCCTATTCTGGTCAATTTTAGCTATTTCGCGAATTCAAAACCCGCTATCAAATTATTTCTCATGATATTCTGCAATGCTTCCTGCAGGTTAAAGGCGGGGTATTTCCCTGTCATTTGTACCAAGGCAGAGCCCAGTGTTTTTCCTGCGCCTAAAAGCCCAAAAAAAGCATGGCTGGCAGGATCAAGGGGCATAATTTCAACCTCTTGGGCCTTGCGGTATATCGCAAGATGGCACGGCCCTCTCTCCAGATTGACAGTCGTACTTGCGCCCTCCTCCGTTTGATTGGCAAGCCAGATGTCAAGAACGGGATAAATACTGGACATAAGCTGCATATTGGGCAGGAGTTTGAGAATGATGTCCTCAAATTTTTCTGGATCAACCTTGTTCAATTCTTCAAGGTCAAAGCCTTCGCTATCCGGCCCATTAAAGCTCATGTTCCACAGATGCTCAAGCCGTGCTACATCTGCTAAATAAGGCAAACTTCCTGCGGCGTCGAAATCATCCAGAAATTCTGGCATTTTCACACCATATGTCATTAGTAATGGCGTTATAGGCGGATGTTTCTGCACATATTCACCGGCCATATGATCAAAGAACTGCTGGCCAACGAGCCGGCATAACACCGGAAAATTTTGAGCCAGTGCCCGTTTCAAGGTAATGAATGTGTTATTGCGGTATATATTCAACCGCTCTTGAACACTAAGGCCCCCAACGCTTAAGTCATGCTCTAGAATCTCATCCACTATGGCATCATTTCGGGATTCCAGAATAGCGGATAAAAAATTATCTTGTATATCAAACAATCCTGCCATATCGCTTATCCAGAGTTTTTTGCGCATTGATCCCGGTTCAATAGAGTATTTGCCCGTTCTGCTTCTTGTCTTAACGTCATAAGCGCGGGAATATTATTGTCCCATTCGATTAATGTGGGCTTGGGGCCCATAAGGGACAGGGTATAGTCGTATAATGCCCAGACTTCGTTACAGACATTCGATCCATGGTCATCAATTCTTAAGCTCTGGCCGCGCCATTCTTTAACCGAATGACCCGCCAAATGAATTTCCCCGACCGTTTCAGGCTTTAATCTTGAAATATAATCGCGCGCGTCCCAGCCATGATTCTGACAACTGACATAAACATTATTAACATCAAGCAATAGCCCGCATCCCGTATTACCCAGAATTTCATTGATAAAGTCTGGCTCTTCCATATTACTGGACTTGAACAAGAGATAACTGGACGGATTTTCTACTAAAATCTGCCGTCCTAAAAAATTCTGAATCTGGTCAATATGCGCGCAGGTGATTTGTAAGGTTTCAGCAGTATAGGGCAATGGAATCAAATCATTAAGATAAACCCCATTCGCAATACTCCATGAAATATGCTCGGACACCAAGGCGGGCTGATAACGGTCAACGACATTTTTAACGCCCCGCAAATGATCCAGATTCAAACCATCCGCCGTGCCAAGAGATAAGCCAACACCATGCATGGATAACGGGTAATCCTGCCTGATTTTTTCCAGATAATAATGCGGCGGCCCGCCGGCACCCATATAATTTTCAGTATGAACCTCAAACCAGCCAATTTTGGGGCTGGCATCTGGCCCAAGGGACAGAATTTCTTCATAATGCTGCGGTTTGAGGCCGATCCCGGCATTGGTCGGGATCGGGTCAAAATTATTATTACCCATCGTGAGGGGATCAGACATCAAAAAAATCTATTTGCCAGATTTAAGGCTGCTGCCAATGATTTTTGCGCAAGTACCCTTAGGCACATAAATCCATGAATCGCTTTGACCATCTTTTGTTGCGGTGCCGGCACATGATGTCGTCGCGGTCGCGCAATCATTTTGACCTGCCTTGACAATACCATAGCATTTTTCAGCTTTACCTTTCGCCTGTACCGCCGGTACAGCAGACAACGTCAGCGCAGCAGCCATAGCAGAGGCGACCAAAAGGGATTTGGGTTTTAGGTTCTTAGTCATGTTAATTTCCTATAATTTATGTTTCGATATTCAAAGATGTATCCCTGAACAACCAATAAAATGTCACAAAAATAACGCTAATGACAGTAACAATTAATCACTTATATGTGTTCTTGGGGTAAAGCGAATGTCAAAACTTACGGATTTTGCATATTTTCTTTAATATATAAACTTGCCTTTTACAATGAACAACTTTTTGCTTGTTACCTTACGGGGCAATGTGTTTATAATAGCATTCATTAACCATAAACCACATAAGGGGCCACCAATGGAAGATAAAGCTGCAGAATATACGGATATAGCAATGGGGTTTGCCATGACATATGGTATGAATTTTCTTGGCGCCTTGCTCATACTGATTATCGGCTGGATTGTCGCCGGTTGGGCCAAACGCTTCGTGACCAGAATACTCAGCAAAAGTTCGAAAATAGACAGCACGCTAACTTCTTTTTTATCAAGCGGCCTGCGATATATCATCTTGATATTTACCATCATTGCGGTTCTTGGAAAATTTGGTGTCCAGACCGCCAGTCTTATCGCCATCGTTGGTGCGGCTTCCCTCGCTATTGGTCTTGCGCTTCAAGGCACGCTTAGCAATGTTGCGGCAGGCGTTATGCTGTTGATATTCCGCCCTTTCAAGATTGGTGACTTTATTAATGCCGCAGGGCATGCTGGCTCCGTTAAGAATTTAGGGCTGTTTGTTACCGAGATGGCAACGGGTGACAATGTTCAAATTATCGTACCCAACAGCCAAATCTGGGGCGCGTCCATTCAAAATTATTCTGCCCATGACACAAGGCGGGTCGATCTTATGATTGGTATTGGTTATGATGACAATATCGATAATGCCATCGCCGAAATTGGTGCCGTGATCGAGGCCGACGACAGATCTTTGAAATCACCGGAACCCTCAATTTTTGTCGGTGAATTGGCGGATAGTTCCGTCAATATTGTGGTTCGCGTATGGACTAAAAGTGGAGACTATTGGCCCTTGAAAGCTGCATTAACCAAAAACATCAAGCATAGATTTGATGAAAAAGGCATCAGTTTCCCTTACCCGCAGCAGGATATTCATGTTGTTAATATGCCCAAATAACCAACTTCAGGGCTTTCCCCGCATTATTTCACCTTATTCATAAGCCGTTTCACCGCAAACGGCTTATTTTTTTGTTTTTTGCCTGATACGATAAAGGAAATATCGATATTCACCTCGAATCCTCCGTAGGGACGGCATTGGCAGGGCATCTATAGCAAGACCACACAGCTTGTTCAGAAGCCCTGCCTGCTGAGGAGGTGCTTTTCCGTTCGGGCCAAAAGTTATATTTACAAAATTGCGTAAAATGATATAGCTGAAAGGGTAAAAGCAAGGCCCTTTACTTAAGGTAAGAGTAACGCGATGGACAAAATGTAAATTGGATAAAAAACTAAAAAGCCTGATCAAAAATAAGGAAAGATTATTTTGGAGCCTGCAAATTGCAGGATGGATCGCCTATTGTGTCGCCAGAACACTCAATGCCTACGCGCTTGGTGAAAAGCCGGAATTTATTTATGCTGTCATGATGGGCGTTATCGGGGGCTTCTGGATCACCATCGGCATGCGTCATATATATCAATTTTTGAGACGCGCCGATATATCACCATTGGCCTTATTGGCCTATATCATCATCTGTATAGTGATAAGCTCCATGTTATTTTCCTTTGTCGAAGTATGGGCCATGAACCAGCTATATGATCCGGACTGGACCATGCAGGGGTTAGGTTTTTTGTATCGTACGCTCTATGATACTTTTGTTTTGATGGCCTGGACTGGCTTATATTTTGTCATAAATAACCACTTTCAACTGCAACAAGAGAAAGAAAAATATCTTGCAGCATCGGCTCAGGCCCATCAGGCCCAGCTTAAAATGCTGCGCTATCAGTTGAACCCGCATTTTCTGTTTAATACGTTAAATGCCATTTCCACGCTGGTTCTTGACAAACAAACCAAAGAAGCCAACAGCATGTTGACCAAACTGAGTGCCTTCCTAAGGTTCAGCCTTGTCAGCCAACCCATGCAGAAGACCACCTTGGAAGAAGAATTATATGCCTTGTCACTTTATCTAGAAATTGAACGGGTGCGTTTTCAGGACAGGCTGAATATCGTGATAGATGTGCCGGAAGAGGTCAAACAGGTCATGATACCAAGCCTGCTCCTGCAGCCTCTTGTGGAAAATGCCATTAAATATGCCATAAACCCTCAAATTGACGGCGGTACTATTTCGCTGAAAGCCCGCATAAAAAATAAAATTCTTGAAATCACACTCTCAGACAATGGGCCGGGAATTAGCCCCCGTAAATCTGAAAAATCAGACCATAATTCCAGCGGCGTCGGCATCCCGAATACCAGGGAGAGGTTGAAAAAACTCTACCCTGATCAAAGCAAATTTGAAATAACCAGCCAAGAAGATAAAGGGGTGACCATTAAAATATCCCTGCCCTGTGAATATTCCCCGCATGAGCCATATACCGAGGTTTCTCAATGATAAATAAAAAAATTCGCACATTATTGGTTGATGATGAACCTTTGGCTTTACGCGGGTTGGAATTGCGCCTGGAACCCTATGAGGATATTGAAATTATCGGAAGCTGTGCCAATGGTCGTGAAGCCATAAAAAAAATACGCGCGGAACGCCCCGATCTGGTTTTTCTGGATATTCAAATGCCCGGCTTTGATGGTTTTGCGGTTGTAAAGGCACTGGCCAAAGAACAAATGCCTCTAATTATTTTTGCCACTGCCTTTGATCAATATGCCATAAAAGCTTTTGAAACCCATGCTTTGGACTATCTGTTAAAACCAATTGATGAAGATCGCCTGCAAGAAGCCATTAAAAAAGTACGTACCGCCATTCAAGAACGAATTACCATTGAACAAAACGCAAAGCTGATCAACCTTATCCGTTCCATGGATAAGCCGCCAACTTTTGAATTATCGGAAATCATGAACGCGCAGACGACCGCATCTGACCATCAATATGAAGCTTACCTTCATATAAAAGACCGTGGACAAATTACCCGAGTTGATATCGCCAAAATCGAATGGATCGAGGCCGCCGGGGACTATATGTGCCTGCATGCTGAAGGCGAAACACATATCCTGCGGGAAACCATGAAAAATATGGCCAAAAGACTGGATCCTGAAATATTTCAAAGGGTTCATCGTTCAACCATCATCAATATAGCACAGGTCGCATCCCTTGAACCTGTGAGCGGCGGCAAATATCAAATAACATTGCAGAGCGGCGCAAAGCTCCCCGTCAGCAGAAACTACCGAGATGTTATTGCGCGGTTTCTATAGAGCTCAGGCGGCTTTTAACTTCAGTTCACATGTCGGGCAGTTCACTAATCTTGTCCCTATTGGCCTTTTGTAATTCCAGCATGGCCAGCTTCAGTTTATCCCGTGTCTCTGAATTCACATTCTTTTTACGCACACCCGTCGTCTGTATGGTCGTCAAAATACCGTCCATCTCTTTGGCCAATGAATTAAATTTTTCCAAAAGCCGGCTGGAAGCATTTGAGATTGTGCCCAAATCTTTTGCCGTATTATGCAAATCTTTCAGAATACTGTCCTTGTCATTGACCGCCGTTTCAATTGCCGTTTGTTTGGCATCAATCCTCGCAAGGCTGGATTCTATAAACTCACTTAATTGTGAATAGCTATTACCCACTTCTGAAGCAATGGCTGAAATGACCTTTTCCGCACCAGTTTGCGTCGTCTTTTCACTATTCTTTAGTATTTTCTGCATATCTGCAAGATGTTTGGCAATGGCCTTTGCCTGTTTATCCATCTGTTGAGAAAAGGCCGTGTTGGTTTCATTGAAATGTTTTTTCATAGCCCCCGCCGCATGTGACGAATCCGTAAGGGCCTTATTTAACGCCCCTAAATCCACACCCAGCTTTTTGATCATATTGTCCGAAAAATTTTCCAGTGTTTTTGACAGGATATTATCAAGTTTCTTTTCCTGCTCATTTGATAATGCCCTGACCGCTTTCGATATTTCTCTCATCGGTTTATCAAGGCTGTCCTTAAGGCTGGACTCCAATTGTTTTAATAGCGCAGAATTTTCCTGGTCGTCCATATTCTGCGGCCATTCACCCTGATAAAATAAACCATTTATCTTTCTGGCCAATGCATGGGCATTCCGGGATAAAATCACATCAGCCAAACCTCCCATTCCAATGATTATAACTGCAGTAACCAAACAATATAACAAGGCGACCAGACCAGGCTGCAATACCGATAATACAGCAGCATCTGCGGCCCCTTGCGGCATAGAGAAGGAAATCAAGGATATCCCAAGACATATAAATCCGATACCCACTATTAGCCGTGCAAGAATTATAAAAAAATCTAAAAACAGATTATCCGTCACAAGGCTTTGGATGTTAAAAATCATTTCTGCCGGGGCCGTTGCCCTGACCGGTGAAATTTTAAGTTTTTCTGTATTGTTTTTTATCTTCTGAATAAAACGGGTGTTTTTCAAGGCCTGGGCGGTGACTTCTTCTTCTGGAGCCTGAATAAGATAAGGACCGTATGACATGGCAAGCCGCTCTATAAAACCAAGTCCTTTTAATTTAGAGAAAAATGTTTTTTTATCCGTGCGTCTTACGGGATTGTCTATCGTGGGCAGGGTGTCGATAATATTCCCTGCGGAAACCAAATGATACCACACATAAGAAACTGGAAAGACCAGATACAGCGCAAAGAAAATAAATCCGAACATACTGATAAAGCCGGCGAAGGCTACAAGGTCGCTGTTTTCCAGTAAACGCACAAAACCGTTCGGCATTTTATCCGTAATAACCAGTTCCACCAATGTGACCATTAACGGATGAAAAAAATACGCCAATATTGCCGCAATAAGACCTAAAATTATAAATAAAGCATTTCTTGACACATCATCACCCTCTTTGTTTTTTGTCTTTTTGATCTAATGAAATGTTTTTATGTCACAATTCTTTGAAAAAAAAGTAAATTTAACCTATTTTAGCAAAATAAAGCTAATATATCACCTTCTTAAACTGTAAAAATATAAAGAAAAAAATGACGTCATCTGTACAGCCCTCTCAAACAGCTTATATTCCGCATATTTTTCATGTGATACCCTCTTTTTCCCATGGCGGTGTGCCCATACGAATTTCTTATTTAATGAATTATTTTGGCCCCAGGGCACGGCATACGTTGCTGTCTACTGACAAAAATTATGCCTGTGAAACACGCCTGAACGAACAAGTAAATTATGTCATTCCGGAAATTGGTGAGGCCAATAAAGGCAATATTCTACAGCGCATTGGCCAATATCGAAAAATATTAAAACACATAAAGCCTGATCTTCTGCTGACCTATAACTGGGGCTCTACGGAATGGGCTTTGGCCAATAGTATCAAACCCGTATGCCGTCATATTCATTTGGAAAGCGGTTTTGGCCCCGAAGAATCCAGACATACCATGCCAAGACGAAATTGGTTCCGGCGGCTTGCGCTAAGGAATATCGAGGCCATTGTCGTCCCCTCGAAAAGCTTGATGGCTATTGGCAAGACTGACTGGAAAATTCCAGATCACAAAATTCGCTATATTCCAAATGGTGTTGATTGCGAGAAATATGCGTCTGAGCCACAGAAAGGTATTATCCCCAATTTCTCCGCCATAGAGAATAATCGGGAGCATAGCGTCATCATTGGTACCATGACGCCGCTCAGACCGGAGAAAAACCTCCCTCGCCTGATTACGGCCTTTCGAAATATGTTAGAATCTTGCCGAAAAAAAAAGCCTGACCTAAATTTCAAGCTGGTCATTATGGGGGAAGGCAATGAGCGAGAAAAACTCGAAAATATGATTTCTGATTATGATCTGGCGGACAGTATTTATCTGGCCGGCCATATTGACGACCCTGCACGCGCCCTTGGATGGCTGGATATTTACGCGATTTCATCGGATACGGAACAGATGCCGAATTCTTTAAATCAAGCTATGGCGGCCGGCCTTGCTATCGTTGGGCTGGATGTTGGGGATGTGAAATTTATGCTTCATGAAAAGAATAAACCCTTCATCGTTCCGGCGGGGGATGACGACGCCTTCAGCCGCGCCATGGGGGAATTAGCCACAAATATGGCCATAAGAAAAAAGCTCGCTCAAATTAACAAGACCCATGTAAAAGAAAATTTTGACCAGCAGGATATGTTCGATGCCTATGCGGACATTTGGGGATTAAGTCAATAATTCAGGGCCTCTTATTTCTTAGGCACAATTTTATTAAAGACGGCCTGGTAATTGGCTATGCTGTTTTTCCAATTGCGGACATCTTCCACATATTTTCGGCCCTGCCCAATTATTGCCGGCCAATCATCCTGCCTGTTCAACAGGTCAATTATGGTTCGGGCCAGATCAAGAGAATCATCCGGTTTAAATAAAACGCCGGTTTTACCATCCTCAATCAACTCATTATGTCCGCCAATATTGGCGGCGGCGACCAATTTATGTTGGGCCATGGCTTCGAGCGGTTTTAAAGGGGTCACAAGGTCTGTAAGGCGCATTTTTTTTCGGGGATAGACAAATATATCCACCTGATTGTAATAATCCTGCACTTTGTCATGGGGAACGCGGCCCGTAAACATCACATAATTCTCAATGCCAATTTGTCTGGTCAATTCTTTCAGGTTATCTTCTTCCGGCCCACCGCCAACAAGAAGCAATTTTATATTGGGAATTTTCTTTGAAATTACCGGCACACTCGCCAATAAAAGTTCCAGCCCCTCATAATCATAAAATGACCCGATAAAGCCAAGGGTTAATGCCCCTTTCAAACCAAGCCTTTCCTGAAGTTCCAAATCGGGTTCAGATGACCCTGCGAAATCATTTATATCAACCGCATTTGGTATTAAGGTTATTTTTTCCGCCGGGATTCCCCGTGTGATCAAATCCTGTTTCAGGCCATCACAAATCACGGTTACCGCATCGGCCTGCTCTGCGACCTTCGTTTCCATATTTTTGGACATACGGTAACGCAGATCACCTTCCTTGCAGGTTCCATGGCTAACCGAGGCATCTTCCCAAAAGGCCCGTATTTCATATAGGACAGGAATATTAAATTCCTTGCCCACAGCCACGGCTGCCATACCGTTCAACATGGGGGAATGGGCCTGAATGGCATCTATCTTTTCCACCTTCAATATCTGCCGAAGACGTTTTTTGAGACTTCGGACCACTTCATATTGATTGACCACCGGCAGCTTGTTTAACAGCTTGTTATATTCTGTTGTCCGAAAGAACTTCAGGCCGTCAACGGTTTCTTCTGCGCCTTTGGGGGCCAGATGTTTGTTACTGGTCACATGAAGCGTTTCATAACCCAGCGCTCTTTGTTCCTTGATGATCTGACGACTGCGGAATGTATAACCACTATGCAGCGGGATGGAATGATCAAATACATGCAATATGCGCATCGGCTGAACTCTTCATTATTTTAACGGTTTTTCTTTTGGAAAATTTCCATGCATTGGTCCATGGCTTTTACAAATAATGCCATGGCACGGGGCCAGTTATGATGTGTCATCACTCTCTCTCGTCCGGCCTTTGCCAGCCGGTCGCGTTCGGTCTCATCATCAAATATCTTTGAAATATGCGCCACATACTCATCCGGTGATGTCGCAGAGAGGATATGCTCCCCTGTGACGGCATCAACGCCGCGTGCCGCCGTGCGGCTGCTGATGACCGGTACACCCATGGCCATGCCTTCGAGTATTTTATTTTGTGTTCCCCGCGCGATTTCAAGCGGCGTCACCATAACCGCCGATTTACGGACATAAGTGCGAATATCATCCACCGTGCCCGTTACTGTCACGCCCGGCTGATCATTCAGGGCCATAATATTCGCCGGCGGCGCAGCGCCAATAACCGTAAAGGTCACGTCAGGATATTTTTCCTGCAACGCCGGAAAGACCGTCTTGCAGAAGGATAAAACACATTCTTCATTGGGGTAGTAATCCATTCGGCCCACAAAGCTGATACTGCGGCGATCGTAATCCCCCTCTCCCGGCGTGAAGAAATCGAAATCCACCCCATTGGGAAAAAAGCCACTTGCCACCCCTGTATTATACCCCGCGAGCGTATCGACTTCAAAGTCTGTGGCACAAGTACATATGTCAAATTGACCGCAAAGCGCGCGCTCTTCTCGCTCGAGCTTTGTTCCCTCCAAATGATAGCCCATACTGATCGGCCATTTTTTGAATTTGGCATAGGCGAGCCATTTCTGGCTGTCCATATCGCAAAAATCCAGTAATTTCGGGATATGGGTCACATGGGATACATATTGCGCCGCCGTTGAACTAAACACCACGATCAGATCAAAATTCTTCTCTGCTAACAGCCGCTGAACTTCTTTTTGTAATTTCGATGAATAAAAGAACCCCATAGAGGATGGTTCAGAAGTCAACAGGCGCAGCCCCATACGTGCGGCCTGCACACGATTATCCACTGTACATAACACAAAATCATCACAAAAATCCTTTATGCCCGCGCAGGTCTCAGCCTCCTCAGATGACCTGGCCAAGGAAGCTACGGTGACTTTATGGCCGGCCTCATGAAGATGTTTGACCATGTTAAAAGATCTGATCTTATCCCCCCGCGTAGGCGGATAAGGGAAACGATGGCTAAGAAATAGAATTTCCAAGTAAAATACTCACGTAATGTTAAACCTAAACTCAATTCCTTTAACGAAAAGAAATTCTGTTACATATAATTTTCTATTGAGACAGCTCATTTAATAATTTGCGCGCATCTTCCATCCCGGGGAAATCTGCACCGCTTGAAACCACTGTTTCAAGCTCTTTCTTTGCCACGGCATTTCGTCCGGCATTTTTCAGGGCAACGGCCAGATGATACCTGATTTCCTCCATATTTGGTGCCTTGGATACGGCTTTCTGAAGTAACGCCAAGCCTTTTTCATTTTGACCTTGTTGCACCAATATCCATGCATAGGTATCAATGAAAGAGGCTTCTTCAGGAAAAAGATTATAAGATTTTTCTGCCGTCATTAACGCCTTGTCATTCTGACCAACCTGACTATAGAGCCAAGCCACATTATTCAATGCGACAGGGTTATCCGTATCCTGTTCAAGAATTATTTCATATTCCGAAATGGCCTGGGCATATTTATTTCCGTTAAGATAATGTCCGGCCAGAATATGGCGTACCCCGATGTCGGCTTTATTCTGACTTAACCAGGAAGCCATCAGCTCTTCTGCCTTATCCTTCTGATCATTCATAATATAGGCGCGTGAGATATCAACGGTGAAACGACTACCCGTCGCCCCCATATCAGAAGCCTTGTTATAACTTATCAGTGAATCCGCATGTTTGCCCTCTGCGGCCAGCAACCGGCCTTCCAACACATAAGCTATCGGGCTTTTATCATCCAGGTTTTTAATCTGATTAATATATGTATGGGCCTGATCAAAATTTTCTTTAGCAGATTCCAGCCCGACAAGGTCAATCAATATTGGGATTTTATTGGCCGCTAATGACATTGACTTTATAAAGGATTTACGGGCGGCATTGGGGTTTTTATTTCTCAATTGCGCACGTCCCAGCAACTGATATGCCCCAGCATTATTTCCCAGAATGGTCGCCATACGTTCAAAATTTTGAACAGCAGAATCCAGATCCCGCAACATCACATCTATATTACCCTTGGCCTCATAACCCGCGGCATGGTCCGGGAAGTCACGTATTATTTGTTGCGCAACAGTTTTGGCCTGTTCAATTTTTTTCTGTAAAATGAAAAATTCTGAAAATTCAATACTGTTACGAATGTTTTTCGCCGGCAGACTCATAACGCGTTGATAATATTTTTCCGCCTCAATAAAATTTTTCTTATTTTTGTAATGACGTGCCACCGCCATGAGGGCACCGGCATGATTACTGTCTGATTTTAGAATATTCTGATAAATTTCAAGGGCTTTTTCTTCATGACCTTCTTGCAATTCCAGCTTTGCCAAACTCATGGAGGCCGAATGATATTCCGGTGCGACTTCCAGGGCTTTTTTAAACTGCTCACGGGCTTCTTGCGGCTTTTTCATTCCCGCAAAAGCCGATCCCTTGATATTATAACCAACCGGGTTATCCACTGATTGTGCAATCAATTTATCCGCACTTGAAATGGCCGCTTCAAAATTTTTCTCGCGCAGAGAAATAAGCGCCATAAAGGCTGCGGCCTGCTTTGAATTTGGGTCTTTATCAAGGACTTCCTGTAAATTTGACAGCGCGGCTCTTGAATCGCCTGAGGCAAGTTTACTTAACGCCAATTGAGTCTTTAATTTGCTTTCACCGGGCTTGCTTTCAACGGCCTGCTCAAAAAAGGCGGTACCTTCGTCAAATTTGCCAAGCTGCATATTGGCACTTCCCAAAAGCGCTAATATGACAGAATCTGCATTTCCGGCATCCACAATTGGCATCAAAGCCTTGATCGCCTCTTCCGCGTCATTCTGCCGTAAAAGGGCCGCGCCTAATATGCGGCGGGCGACAATATTCTCTGGTTGTAAACTTACCATTTTATTTAGATGATAAATAGCTTGAGCGTAATTTTTTCGTGAATAATTTATAACACCGCGCAGGATCAATGCGCCTGGAAAATTATCAAAAGCCGCTCCGGATGCCTCCAGAAATTCTTCTGCCTTATCCAGATCATTTTTTCGAACATAAATAACCGCCGACAAATAATTCGCCAAGGGCAATTTGGGCGCAATCGAATATATAATATCCAGTTTTTCCAGGGATTCATCCGTACGCTGCAAATCAAATAATACAGCCGCAAGCTTAAACAGAGCAGATAAATTCCTTGGTTCATATTTTACGGCCTGCTCAAAGAAGGATAGTGACTGCTCAGGACCAAATTTCATATTTACCAATTCACCTTTTAAAATAAGGCCTTTCGTATTCTTTGGATTAAGCGCAAGTGCTTCATCTACTCTCTTTTCCGCCTTTTCCAGATCCCTCTGAAAGTAATAGATTTGTGCGATGGCAATAGCAAGTTTATCATTCTTGCCATTTTCAGCCTCACCCTTTTCATAGTAATAAAGCGCTTTTTCAAGGTCGTTCAATCCTTGGTGAGCATTTCCGATTATAAGGCTTGCATCACCTTTATCACTTTCCAGAACCTCTTCAATCTTAAGGGTATCCAGTACCGATTGATACCGCCTCTGAAGCAAATAGGCTTTGCTCAAACGTATATTTACGGCAGTTTTTTCAGCGCCCAAATTAATAGCACGCAAATATTCCTTTTCTGCTGAAGGCGCATTTTCCACTTTTAAATATAAATCCCCCAGAGCGAGTCTGGTTTCAGGGTTCTTTGGATCCGATGCAACAGCATTTTTCAACTGAATAATGGCCTCTTTCACATCCCCCTTTTTAATATATTCTTCTGCATCACGAACATATGCGGCGCTTTTGTCATTCCCCACCACCGCAAATGCCGACGGCGTTACCATGAGAAAGGCCATTGCTAATATTGTATAATATTTCATCTTTAGTCCCCTTGGGTCAGTATTAACATCATATTACTTGATATTACTTGGGTTTGAATTTCAAATTTATCTAAATGGTCATGTCATATTGCTTAACAAGGCCATAAAAGGTTGGCCGGCTTATGCCTAATATTTTTGCCGCCTGCGTCACATTGCCGTTTGATTGTTCCATAGCCTTTTGAATGGCCTTTATATCAGATTTTTCCCGAACAAGCTTCAAATTAAGATTTTCTATCTGATCCTCATTGATGGAAAGCTCCAGATCATCCGCGTTAATTTTTCTTCCATTACACATAATAACAGATCTTTTGATTCTATTCTCTAATTCACGAACATTACCCGGCCAGTTATAAGAAGAAATAGCTGTTAAGGCCTCTTGCGTAAAACCAGAGATTTGTTTATCCATTTCACTGTTAAATTTATTTAAAAATGCCTTGGCCAAAAGAATACTGTCCCCCCGGCGCTCAGAAAGTGTCGGGATATTTATGCTGATTTCACTAAGGCGATAGAAAAGATCTTCTCGGAAGCGGCCTTCGGCAATATCACTCTCAAGATTCTGATGTGTCGCGCAAACAATCCGGACATCAACGGGAATTTCATTGCGCCCCCCAATGCGTTCAATCACACGTTCCTGCAAAAACCGAAGAAGTTTAACCTGCAATGAAAACTGCAGATCACCGATTTCATCAAGAAATAATGTTCCGCCTTCCGCCAGCTCTATTTTACCAATCGTCTGCTTGGCCGCCCCTGTAAAAGCGCCTTTTTCATATCCGAACAGCTCACTTTCAAGAAGATTTTCCGGAATGGCGGCGCAATTGATGGCAACAAATTTTTCATCCTTGCGATCACTTAAATTATGAACTGCCCTTGCCAATAGCTCCTTGCCGGTACCACTCGCGCCAAGAAGTAAAACAGACACATTTGCCGGCGCCACCCGTTCCACCATATCACAAACTTTATACATGGCTGGACAGCCGGTGATCAATCCTTTGAATCTGGAGGATTGGTTATCAGCCGATAATATCCTGTTTTCTTCTTCCAGATCATAAAGCCGGTAGGCTCTTTCAACAATTAAACCAAGTTGATCCGGGTCTACGGGCTTTTGGTAAAAATCATAGGCCCCCATGGCAATCGCCTTCAAAGCACTTTCATGGCTGCCGTGACCACTGGCCACAATGATTTTCGTATTTGGCGCACGCGTCAAAATACCCTCCAGCGTTGCAAATCCTTCCGATGTGCCGTCAGGATCAGGCGGCAAGCCAAGGTCTAACGTTACCACAGCAGGTTTATGCGCCTCGATCGCCTTAAAGGCAGCCTCTCGCTCACCAACAATTGTTGTTTCATATCCTTCGAAGTTCCACTTATATTGCCTCTGAAGGCCGGGATCATCTTCCACAACAAGTAAATTTCTTTTCTTTTCCGTCATACTCATATCCCCTAGATCTTATGCATTTGACCAGCATTAGCCAGCCGAAGATACACTTTCATGGTTGTTCCCATGCCTTTATTACTTTTCACATCCAGCTTTCCGCCAAGGCGTTTAATCATCTCCCGGCTTTCATAGGCACCAATGCCATATCCATTCTTCTTCGTTGATCGAAAAGGTCTGAATAATTCATTTTTGATGAAATCCTGTTCCATTCCATGACCATTGTCGATGACTTTGATAATAGCAAAATTACCTTCCCGAGAAAGCTCTATAGCTATTTTAGCTTTATTTTCTTCACAGGCTTCCCGCGCATTTTCGATAAGATGCATAAAAATTGTTTCTATACTTTCTTCATCCGCATAAATATCCACGGCATGTTCTTGCCCCGTGAAGGTGATATTCAGGCCCTGTTTCTTATATTTTTCTGTTATTTTTGTCATTATTCGGCTGATATTCAGGCTTTCATCCCGCTTTTCATACGCGGGTTCCTGAACGACCGTAATCCGGGATAATAAATTGTTCATTTTTGCGACAGAATCCTGAACCGTCAATACCATATCTTTCTGAAACTCCGGATTATCAGCATGTTTCTCGGCATTTTTAATCAAGAGTGATAATTGGCTCGTTAAATTTTTAATATCATGAACAACAAAAGCAAATTTTCGATTAAAGGATTCAAATTCCCGCGCTTCTGCTAACGCCATTTCCGAAATTTGTTCCGCCAGATAACTGGCCAACTGCCGGCCAATCGTTTTCAAAAGATCTGTGCTCTCCCAATTTAAAGTATTTTTCACCCGTGGCTGTAACAGAACGACAAATCCAACTAGCTTGCCTAAGTGAATTAAGGGTAAAACAAGCCAGAACTGCTTGTTATCTCGCAACCAGGCAGGGACCTCCATATCATGTTTCTGGATTTTGCCGTCATTTATGTCATTATTGAGGTCAACTACCCACTCCTGTTGTCCAAGAAAATTTATAAATTTATTGTCAGAGGCTATTTCCTGTTCCACCGTATGATGAAAATTCCACTGGGAAACCAGTTGATACACATCAGGCCGATCACATAGCCAAAGAGCGCCGCCCGGGCTGTCCATCACATCCGCAAGCGTTTTTATCACGCGCTCCCGCAGGTCATAATGTTCTTCTGTCGCAGAAATTATATTGATAAGTTTTAACCATTCTTCCCGGTAATCATATCTATATTGAAAGAAATGTTTTGTGACCAGCACCTGGATCAACGCTCTGGTTTTTCCCGACGTCATCAAAAGGACGAAACCTAAAAGGGCAGCGATAATGAAGGTGGCAAGGATAATATTGCCCCATTTCCCGCTATAGGCCTGAATAAAATATCCCGCCGTTGACATGCCAATCAGATAAGCCCCTGTCCCAATTAGCGTAACCGTATGAAAGGCAACTTTCCGGGATAATTTTACATTCAATTTCCAGGTAGGGTTCCTTGAAACAGAAAGAGCAAGTATGGGCACGATGATAAAATTCACCAAACCCCGCGCATTATATAAAGTTTCGCCAATCGCTTTGAATAAAAGAATGTCCGCGAATAAAAGGAAATCATATATATAGAGCGCTGCCACCCCTAATAATAATAATTTAATGCCCCAGCGTCCTTCGATTGCCGAATTACGATGCAGGTTCTCAATCAGTAAAAAAATAACAATGCAAACGATCAAATTACTATAAATTTGATAGGTAAGAGGCACACGAAAATCCGTATAACCAAGGATAAAGCCGACTTCCAGCAAACTTAAAAACACAACTATGGCCTGAAAACAAACTAAATATATTAAGAGTTTCTTCCCAAGGTCTTTGTTGCCTTGCATTGTCCATATTCGAGATAATAAAATAGAAAAGAACACGACCCAGGCCACACCGCGCAACGTTTCCAGAAAAGGAAGGAAATATATAATTGTCCCCTGCCATAAAAAAGAAATGGCAAACGCAAAAGACCATATTGCGCTGATGA
The DNA here is from genome assembly GCA_026982375.1 of Emcibacter sp. Lineage (GTDB taxonomy): Bacteria > Pseudomonadota > Alphaproteobacteria > Sphingomonadales > Emcibacteraceae > Paremcibacter. The sequence continues at coordinate 18,964 of JALSHF010000094.1, forward strand.
TCACCGCCGCGCCCAGCCAAATATTTTCCCGGCGATATTCTTTGTTGAGCAAAAGATAAAACGCCAGAGCCATATAAGACAGACCCGAGAAAACAAAGGTTATGAAGCCAATATCACCAAATTCCTTTTCCATGACGGCTTATCTCACTCCATCGGGCCACAGCACAACCCGCACTGTCTGAATAAGTATGAGAAAATCAAGAAACAATGAGTAGTTTTTTATATAATATAGATCATACTCTAATTTACGTTTTGTATCCTCTTCCGAGGCACCGTAGGGATAATTCACTTGGGCCCAGCCCGTAATCCCGGGCTTCACCCGATGGCGTTCGCCATATAAATTTATCTTTTTCTCAAGCTGTTCAACAAAAAAAGGTCGTTCTGGCCGTGGCCCGACAAAACTCATAGCGCCGCTCAGCACATTAAAAATTTGCGGTATTTCATCAATTCTTGATGACCTGATAAACCGCCCAAGTCCCGTCACACGCGCATCATTCTTGGCCGCCCACTTTGGCACCCCATCCGCCTCCGCATCAACGGTCATGCTGCGAAATTTCAATACATCAAATGGCACCCCGTTTAAGCCCACCCGTTCCTGACGATAAAATATCGGGCCTTTGCTTGTGATTTTTACCAAAATAGCCGTAACAATCAATATGGGCAGCGTCAATATCAAAAGCAGCCCGCTGGCCATCACATCAAATCCGCGCTTTAAAATATGATCAATATTACCTGAATTGCCAAAACCATCAGAGAATATCAACCAACTCGGGTTTATATTCTTCAGGCTCACCGTACCTGACTGGCGTTCTATGAATGATGTTGCCTCAATGATACGGCACCCCATCATTTTACATTCAAGCAAGGCATCAACGGGCAATGCGCCGCGTCTTTCATCAATGGCGACCACAATTTCCTGCACGCCCAGCTCCAGCATATAATTTTTTAAAGGAATAGTTGGATCATAGTCCTGCGCGATTTCAACCGTGTTTTCCGTTTTACTCATGCGAAGAAAATTGGTAAATCTCACATCATTGGAGCCCGTGACGCCGCTGGCCTGTACCCTTTCGGCCCGATCCCCGGCACCCAGCACAAGCACTCTTTTTTTCAGTCTGTTTAAATCAACAATATGCAGGAAAAAATATCGACTGATTAACAGGCCAACGAAAGAAAAAATCAAGGCATATATGATCACACTCCGCCATAAATCAATATTGGGAAACATATAGAGGATGAATGAAAGAATAACAAAAGTTAATGCCAGACTTGTAATCAAGCGTATGGCCGTTACCCTAAGGTCGCGGCAGGTTTCCAATCGATAGAATCCAGTAGCCAGCAACACAATATAAGACACAACCACAAATGACAGAATTTCTGTAATATTCTGAGAGAAATCCGGTACCGTAATATTCGCCTGCATATATCGAACATTCAAGCCCGCCCAAATAGCGGCCAGTAATATAAAGCTCTCGCCCACCCCCAACATAAACAAAGACTTAGGAATATAATGTTTAAAAATTCTAATCATTTTTTTTATGTTGCCTTAAAACACTCTTTACATTATTTTTGCAAAGTAATTTTTATTAATTAAGTATAGAGCATACCCTTCTTACGCATACAATAATAATAACAAGTGAATAAAACATTTCCAAAGCCTTAGAAAATGGTAACCGTTATAATTAATATCATCAGGCAATGAACTTAACTGATTTT
>JALSHF010000095.1 GCA_026982375.1 Emcibacter sp.
AGCCCAGAGAGAAAAGGCCCCGGCCCAGAGAGAAAAGATCGGAGAATATGATGAGATCCCCCAAAAAAATAGCCGCCCTTGTCTTGGCTGCGGGGCAATCAAAAAGGATGGGCCGCGAAAATAAACTTTTGCTGCCATATGAACAAGGCACCGTTCTGTCTCATGTGCTTGGGCAGATTAATCAAGCGGGCATTGGGGATATATATGTGATCACGGGTCATGAAAAAGATTTGGTTGAACAAGAGGTTAGGAAAAACAACGGGATCGCCGTTTATAATGACCTGTATGAAGAGGGCCTTAGCACGTCGGTTAAAGCCGGGATTGCGGCCCTGCCGAAAGATACTGATGCGGTTATGATAATATTAGGGGATATGCCGAATATTTCGGCGGATATCTTGCGCAAAATAATGGCGGCCTATGATGTGGCGCAAGCTCAATCAATCATTATCCCCACGCATAATGGCAAACGCGGCAACCCCATATTATGGGACGCGGATTTTTTTGGTGATTTTGAAAGACTGGAAGGTGATATGGGGGCAAAAATTCTGCTGAATGATTATCCGGAATATATCACCGAGCTTGAAACGCTGTCCGACGCCATCTTTTTAGACATTGATACAATCGAAGCCTATGAGGACCTGAAAAAGCAGGATTCAAGTAGATAACGCCAGGGGAATCGATGTGGTGTATTTTATTTTAGTAACGGCAAAGCGGGAATGAACTTCCTTTACCATATCCATTTTCAACAGTTTTTTGCGTAGAAAATCTTCATAGGTTTGCATGTCGCGGGTTATCACGCGCAGCATATAATCCATAGACCCGCTGATGGTATAACATTCCGTGACCTCGGGGTAGGTAATGATGGTACTTTCAAAAATTTCCAAAGCTTCTTCTGTGTGGGTTGATAATTTAACGCTGGCATAGACAATAATATCCAGATCAAGCTTTTTAGGGTCAACCAAGGCGACCCGCCGGGTGATGATGCCCCTATCTTCCAGTCTTTTAACCCGCCGCCAGCAAGGGGCCGTTGACAGCCCAACTTTACGCGCCAGATCCGCATTGGTGAGAGCGCAGTTATTTTGAAGTTCATTCAGTATTTTTTTATCTGTTTTGCTAAGGCTGTCGGGCATTCTTTCACTCAATCTGATGATTTAGATAATAAGTTTTACGCGCAAATCTGAAATTGGCAATAAATTAATGAGGATAAATTCAAAAACATTCGAGTCGCCAGGTTGTTCGGTCAAATATAATTTCAAAAACGGGGTTTAATAACACTCAAAATAGAATTATTTTGAAATATTATTTTAAATATAGCCTTGAGATTTAAGCTATTATCCTGCAAAAACACGCGCTGTACTGTAATAATATTTCTATTTTTGGGTTATTTCGTTGCAGATATGCGCAAAAGTCAGAAAATGACATTTTAAACAGATATCTCTCCTGAAATGCCATCAAAAAAAACCTCGACAAAGGAAAAATCAAGCTCTACGAAAGGTTACAAATTCAGGGTAAATATTTTGACATAATAGTAGAGATACCGAAATGATGGACGTAAATCAGTTTAAGGGCCATGAGCAGCTTGTTTATCTGCATGACAAAGAAACAGGCCTCAAAGCCTTTATTGCGGTTCATGATACAACACTTGGGCCGGCTGCGGGGGGCTGCCGTATGTGGAATTATGATAATGAAGTTGATGCCCTTAATGATGTGCTTCGCCTGTCAAGAGGCATGAGCCATAAAAATGCCATAGCCGGCCTTAAACTTGGCGGCGGAAAAGCTGTGATTATTGGCAATTCCAGAACTGATAAAACCGAGGCACTTTTCCGATCTTTTGGCCGTATGATTGACAGGCTTGATGGTAAATATATCTCCGCAGAAGATGTGGGGATTTCCGTAGAAGATATGGAAATTGCCGCAGAGGAAACCCAATATGTGGCGGGCCTAACCAAAGGCGCGCATGCCAGCGGTGATCCGTCCCCCTTCACGGCAACGGGCGTTTTCCTTGGTATTAAGGCGGCCGTAAAATATAAACTTGGTCATGACAGCCTTGAAGGCTTGACCATAGCGGTTCAGGGCGTTGGGCATGTGGGTTATTATTTATGCCGGCATCTTCATGCCGCCGGGGCCAGGCTTTTGGTTTCTGATATTAATCAGGATGCGCTGAACCGCGTTCGGCAGGAGTTCGGGGCCGAGATAATTGATTTGAATATGATATTATCCGTTGACGCGGATGTTTTGTCGCCTTGTGCCTTGGGGGCCATCATCAATGACGATACGATTGATATGATCAAGGCGAAAATTATTGCAGGGGCGGCCAATAATCAGCTTGCCCGTGATGATCATGGTCAGGCTTTGATGGATCGCGGCATACTTTATGCGCCGGATTATGTCATTAATGCCGGCGGCATTATTAATGTGGCGGCCGAAACGCGCGGCGCTTATGATATTGACTGGGTTAATGCCAAAGTTGAAAAGATATATGATAGTTTAATGACTATTTTCGAGCGCTCTGTCGTTGAAAACAGGCCCACCAGCAGAATTGCCGATGAATTGGCCCATGAAATTATCCAAGCGGCACGGGCCGAAAAGTAAACAGATAGAGTTATGTCAATATTGGCTTGCATATAAATTAGGTAACATCTAAAACACTTTCATATTGAAAGGAATTTTAGATGCAGGATAAAAATATTGAATCGTCTGTGGATATTTCAGATGAAAAAATTCATTGGAAACAAGATGTCAGCTATGGTCAATATCTTGAACTTGATGGGTTATTGAATTTACAGAGTTTAAGGTCGGGCAAGCATGATGAAATGATGTTTATCATCATTCATCAGGCGTCCGAGTTATGGATGAAACTGTCAATTCATGAGTTATCTGCCGCCATGACGTCCCTGGATGAGGATAACCTTGGGATCGCCATGAAAATGATCGCCCGCATAGCCCGCATTCAGGAGCAATTGACCCAGTCGTGGAATGTTTTGGCCACCATGACTCCGAAAGACTATTTGAGCTTCAGAGATAGCCTTGGACAAAGTTCCGGCTTTCAATCCTATCAATACCGCATGATTGAGTTTGCCTTGGGGAACAAGAATAAGGAGATGATCAAAGCCCATGAGGGACATCCGGAAATATTTGCTCTGGTCAGTCAGGTTCTGAACGCGCCCAGCCTGTATGATTTAACCCTGCAGCTGTTATCGCGGCGCGGTTTTGATGTGCCGAAAGAATGCCTGAACAGGGATTGGGCGAAGCCTTATGAAGCCCATAAAAAAGTGGAAGATATCTGGAAAGAAATATATCAAAATAGTGACCAGTATTGG
>JALSHF010000096.1 GCA_026982375.1 Emcibacter sp.
TTTTATCTTCACCTTCCGCTGCCATAAGAACACCATCTTTGTATATGAGTGTTTGTTGTCCCGCAAGAGACAGGCCTTTGAAACCATTTTCCGAGAAATTCAGCGACATAATATCAGCATTAAAAGTTTGAGGCGGTGTCATATGGCCATAAGCATTCCAGCCTGCGCCATTGTTAAATTCTCGCCGTAAGTTAAGCTGCAAACCATATCTGACTTTATCTTCGGATTTTTTTGTCGGGCCGAATGGAATGCTGAGACGAAAACCGGCATTGATACTGCTCCTCAACCCTGACTGATTGTCGAAAGCTGAATATTGCCCGTCATAGGCACGAACAGGTAAAATTGCAAATGACATAACAAGCGTCGACAAAGCTGTTCTGGAAGCAAACTTATGTAATTGTGTGATAATTTTTTTTATCTGAAGCCCCTTTTACGTAAAATGTGAGTGAACGCTATCACAAGCTATCTGCGTATTCAATTCAATTACGCTATGTCACCGTAATTCTGTCACCGTAATTCTTAATTTCCAGTTCTATCTGACTTAATTTGATGTCCATTGTCTTGTTTCAACAGTCTCATCATGGAAGTGAGTATTTTCCGCTATTGATGAACTAACCCATATTTGTTTTAGTCGCCTGATGATGCGGGTTTGTCAAAAGGTAAAAGTTTATTTGGGGAAATATTTTTTTAAGAAAGATATCTTAAGCATGACGCAACAATCTTCTGATAGACTTAACACAAAAAAACCCTTGCTATTTCTTTTGCTGGGAATAGCTCTTGGTGTTGCTGTGATGTTTTGGTTTAATCGTCCGGAAACGCCGTTGCCGATAAGTCAGACCAATTACGTCGAGTTTAAGCTCGAAATGGCGGAGGATATTCTGTCCCTTACCCATGGGTTCTCAGGAAGCATTATACGTGTCCCACACAATATTATAAGCCTTGAGAATTCACCATTAAGCAATATGATCGGTTTGGTTGCGCGCATTCGAAATACGGACGGCAAATTGGTCGGGTTGGCCAGTGAACTTGAAATTTTCCCGGATGATGCGGGGCCGCGTCCCGGTATGAGCTGGAAAACGCACTGGACCATCACGACCACCGAAGGCTCGTTGCTGATCTATGAAACTGAAAGTATTCCATTGGCACATATTCCCGCCTTTACTAGTGTGATCGCGGGCAATGATTGGACCGGCTCAATCACAGCGAATGTATCTTCCGGGCCGCATCCGACGGGTCGGGGTGTCATTGTAGGAGGTACGGGAATCTATGACGGCGCGCGCGGGACTTTTATAGAGAGAGTAGAGCTGCGCGGTTTAACAACCAAGGGAGAAATGGTCGGGACCATGTATTTGCAAATCTATCTGGACCATGACGAGAAATAATTTACATCTAAAATACGAAGTTTTCACGAGCCAATATCTCTGTTGATCCGATCTAGAATTTCTTCGCGGTTTTCTTCGGTCAGAAGGGCGGATAATACTTTCCAGAAGCCTTCTACTGAATTGTCACCGGCCCTTTCAAAAGCCTTGAGCATATGGATTTTTTGATGTTCCGTAAGGTTATCCAAAAGTTTCTGTCCTTGGTCCGTCAAGTATAATAACCGTTGCCGCCTGTCCTGATCGCCGATATCCTGCCGGATATAGCCCTTTTCCACCAAGGCACTTAAGACCCGCGACAGGCTTTGCTTGGTTATATTAAGAAGCTTGAGTAATTCGGCGACTTTTAATCCGGCGTTGCGGCCAACAAAATGCAAAACCCGGTGGTGGGCGCGGCCAAAACCATAGGTCTGCAGCACATCATCCGGCCAGCTGATAAAATCCCGGTAACCAAAATATAACAGCTCCATTCCCTTGAGGAATTTCTGATGATCATCATGTGATTTTATGTCAAAAAATACGTCAGTCATGTTGACATATTTAAATTATAATGTTACGCATATCAAGTCTTAAGTGTAATATAATTACTTAGAGGTTTGAAGAAATGTCATCCACAACATACGACGATCGCGACGGCGTCATCTGGTATAACGGCGAACTGATAAACTGGCGTGATGCCAAGGTTCATATATTGACCCATGCGCTTCATTATGCCAGCAGTGTATTTGAAGGTCAAAAGGCTTACGGCGGCGAGATTTTCAAACTGCGCGAACATTCACAAAGGCTTATTGAATCAGGACGTATGCTGGGATTTGAAAATCCGTATACGGTAGAGGAAATTGATCAGGCGGCCATTGATGTGGTGAAGGCCAATGGTCTTGTGGATGCTTATGTTCGGCCCATTGCGTGGCGCGGTTCTGAAATGATGGGGGTCGCGACAAAAGGCTCTAAAATCCATTTTGCCGTTGCCGCATGGGAATGGCCGCCCTATTTCGGGGAAGATGCCCTGCATAAGGGATTGCGTTTGGAGATGGCCAAATGGCGGCGGCCTGCTCCTGACACCGCGCCGGTTCATGCCAAGGCAGCAGGGCTTTATATGATTGCCTCCCTTTGCAAGGATGCCTCGGCGGCCCATGGTTATGATGATGCGCTGATGCTGGATTACCGGGGGCAAATAGCCGAAGCCACGGGGGCCAATATATTCTTCCTGAAGGACGGGGTGCTGCATACGCCGACGCCGGATTGTTTTCTGGACGGCATTACCCGCCGAACGGTTATCGGGCTCGCCAAAAAACGCGGGTTCGATGTGGTTGAGCGGGCGATTATGCCAGATGAAATGGCGGGGTTCGAGCAGGCATTCCTGACCGGAACCGCCGCCGAAGTCACGCCGCTGCGTGAAATAGGCCCCTATAATTTTGTGGTTGGGGATGTTTGCAAAACCTTGATGAAAGACTATGCTGATCTTGTGAATCGGCGGTAAATTTATCCGCTTTTAAAAGAATATTCTGAATTAAGCATATCCGGCAAATTTTCTTGTTGTTTTGGGGATGGAAACGGTTGCGTCCTGCGTTCTTTTGCCTATACTGCGCGGGAAAATTGGCATATTCTTAAAATTATAGACAGCGCAGGAAATACAGATGGCGGAAAAAATTAAAAAAGTGGTCTTGGCCTATTCAGGCGGTCTTGACACATCCATTATTCTGAAATGGTTAAAAGATACCTATGACTGTGAGGTCGTGACTTTCACGGCTGACCTGGGGCAAGGGGAAGAGCTGGAGCCCGCCCGTAAAAAGGCCGAGATGTTTGGCGTCAAAGAAATTTTTATCGAAGATCTTCGGGAAGAATTTGTCCGCGATTATGTCTTTCCCATGTTTCGGGCCAACGCGCTTTATGAAGGGGTCTAT
>JALSHF010000097.1 GCA_026982375.1 Emcibacter sp.
CTTGATCAGTTCGCTCGCAACGAACATACCGGCGATGACCATATTTTCCCGCGCAACCATAGCGGCCGAAAGTCTTTGATCCGCCGGAATGATGGCAAGGCTGGTTAAATCGCCGCGCCCCACATCTTCTTCGAGGGCGGATTTGATGAAATGGCGCAGCTCTTCCTTATACAGCGGGCTATCCGTCATTTCAGTAAGCTCGCCCGGATTTGGGCGGTCTGTTCTGCGCCATAATGGGCGACATTTCTAGCATCCGGTCGAGGGGGGCTTTGGCGGCCAGTCTTACCTCTTCGTCCATTTCAATGACGGGGCTGAGGTCACGCAGGCAGTCCCGCAATTTCTCCAGAGTATTCAGCGCCATATAGGGGCATAGATTACAATTGCACACCCCGTCCATACCGGGCGCGCCAATGAAGATTTTATCCGGCGAAGATTTTTGCATTTGATGCATGATACCCGGCTCGGTGGCGATGATGAACGTATCCGCGTCACTTTCCAGAACATATTTCAAGATGGATGAGGTGGATCCCACATGATCCGCATGGGCCAAAATATGGGCCGGACATTCGGGATGGGCCGCGACGGGCGCATGAGGTTTTTCGGCCTTTAATTTGATGAGTTCTTTTTCGGAAAACTGCTCATGAACGATACATGAGCCGGGCCATAACACCATGTCGCGCCCTGTTTCCTTGGCAAGATAACCACCCAGATGCTGATCAGGGGCCAATAAAATCGGCTGATCCGGCGGGATCTGGTCGATGATATGATGGGCATTGCTTGACGTGATGATGATGTCCGAGTGGGTCTTCACCGCCGCAGAGCAATTGATATAGGTTAGGCTGATATGGTCCGGATATTTGGCGCGAAAGGCGGCAAATTCATCGGCGGGGCAGCTGTCTTCCAGGGAACAGCCGGCCGCCATATCGGGCAGGACAACGGTTTTTTCCGGGCTGAGGATTTTGGCAACCTCGGCCATGAAACGCACGCCGCAAAATACGATCACATCGGCGTCCGTAGAGGCCGCTTTGCGCGACAGATCAAGGCTGTCCCCGACAAAATCCGCCAGATCCTGTATCTTGCCATCCTGATAATAATGGGCAAGGATCACAGCATTTTTTTCTGCCCTAAGCTGTTTGATTTCTGTGATAAGTTCAACATCACTGGGGCCAATATTGCCCGTCAAAGGTATAGACATACTCATTCCTGCGTAGATAAAATTATATCTTAATAAATGGAGGTTTACCCGTTGCTGTCAAGATTGGCAAGTGGATTAAAGTCATCATTCATGGAATTCGGCTTTGTCGGGGATGCGGGTGAAGGCGATTTTGCTGCCGGTGTAGCGGGACACAGGCTCGGGCAGGGCGCCGACCACGATGGTATCCAGTCCATATTTTCCATTAATAGCATCAAGGGCTTTGGACAGGCGGTTATGTTTTTTCTGTTCCTTTGCCACCGGGTCATTCAGAGCCTCGAACATATCGGGCATCAGCTTGTCCTGATGGGTCAGGCCATAAAGGGCCACGGAAATTTGCTTAATGCGAGATGAATTTCTTTCCCGTGACATCTGCTGCCATAATTCATTGAGGGCCTTGAGAAAGGTGAAATTATTTTGCGTGACGGGAAGTCTGAGATGCCCCTGCCATCTGGTTTGCGCTTTGCTGCCCTGACAATCAAAACGCACATGAAGATTATAAAATCCCGCATAAAATTCAACCCGGCGCAGGCGCGTTGCCGCCTTGATCGTCAGGCGGCGGGCGATGAGCCGCGCGGCATTGCGGGGGCGCATTGCGGGCGCCAACACATGGCTATGACCAATGGTATGGCGTTTGCTTGTCGGTGGTTCGGCCACTTCGACGCCGCGCAGGGCATACCAGAAACGCTCGCCCTCCACACTATGCCAAATTCTGCGCACATGTTTGGGGTTCAGATTCCAGAAATTTTCCAGACTGGTGATGCCCGCATTGCGCAAACGCTGTTCCATCTTGCGGCCAATGCCCGGCAGATCCCGCAAGTTAAGATGTAACAAACGGCCCGGTAATTCATGGGCCTCCAGCACCGTCAGGCCGTCCGGTTTTTGCAGATTGCTGGCCACCTTGGACAGAAATCGATTGGGCCCGATCCCCACGGAAGTGCGCAGGCAGATACCAACATTATCCGTGATACCCTTCTTGATGCGGCGGGCAAGGGCGAGGGCATTTTCCTTTTCCTGCTGTACCCCCATGAGGCGGCAGGCGACCTCATCAATGGAACAGATTTTGGTGAGCGGAAGATGGCGGCCAATCTCGGTCATGATCAGATGATGAAAATCGACATATTTATCATGGCGGGCCGGCACCACCTGCAAAACAGGGCAGATCTTGCGCGCCTCATAAATCATGGTGCCGGTTTTAACGCCAAAGGCCTTGGCCTCGTAACTTGCGGCAATGGCACAGGTGCTGTCCGTTCCCGCCATAGGCACCACCGCCACGGGCCGCCCGCGCAAATGCGGCTGAAGCTGCTGCTCCACACTGGCGAAATAGCTGTTCAGATCAATATAAAGCCACCGCAGAGTCTGGTGAAGAGTCTGGTGAAGATTCTGGGAAATTTCGCGCATGATTATCTTTAAGTCTCTCATAACGGACAGGGTCGCCATTATAGACTCAAAATTAAGAACAAAACAAGAACAAAGTGGGCTCACCCCAAATATGTTGTCTTTTTCAATATATTATATTTTACAGATGGTTTTAACGGTAAATATTGGGGCAGGCCAAACAACAAATTAAAGTGACCCTGACACCATTTCTAAGGGGTAACAAGATTTTATGCGTATCAATAGTAAACATAAACATGATGAGATGCGTGAAATATAAACAGGGGAAAGAATATGCAACATGACCATGAGCATTATCACAGACCAGAAGAGCCTGAGCCTAAGGTCAGTTTTTGGAAAACAGCCGGCGGAATCACTCTGATTTTCTTTCTTGTTGTTGGTGGATATTTTCTTGTCCGCGAGCATTCGGCACATATAGGCAGAAACTGGATTTGGCTGGTTCTTCTGGCTTGTATTGTCATGCATATATTCATGCATGGTGGGCATAATAACAAAGATGGGGGGAAATAATTATGCATGGCTCTGAATCTGCTTATGGTTTATGGACGTTGGTAATCCTTAACTCCGCTATTTTTATTATCTTTGCGTTTAGTTTCTTCAAACCACAAACCAAGCGTGACTGGCGTTCGTTTAGCGCGTTCTCGGCTTTTATCGTGGCGCTGTTTGTGGGGA
>JALSHF010000098.1 GCA_026982375.1 Emcibacter sp.
GGCGGCACGTTATAATGTTTCTGATGCGGTAACATTACGCGGGGCTATTTCCACAGGTTTCCATGCGCCGACACCCGGTCAATCCAACATCACCTCAACCATCACAACTTTTGATGGCCCGGGCGGTGGACAGGTTGAAGAAGGCCTGCTGGCACCGAATAATCCCGTTGCCATCGCCAATGGCGCGGTGCCGTTAACCGAAGAAAAATCCATCAACTATAGTCTTGGTTTCTCCACCGATTTGGGTGAAAGCACAACATTGACTGTGGATTTCTATCGGATTGATGTTGATGACCGGATTTACCGTATTGGTAACCTCGCGCCGTCTCCCGGGGTATCCATCTCTTACTATACCAATGCGCTGGATACGACATCTCAAGGTGTTGACGTTGTGTTGACGTCCAACTTTGACTGGGGCACTTCTGAAACAAACACTGATCTTTCCTTTGCGTTCAGTTACAATGATTTCGAAGCGACAAGTAAAAACGCAGGTGTTATTAACGCCGCCACAATCGAAGACATTGAAAATAACTACCCCAGCACACGTTTCGTTGTGACCGCCAATACCTTCTTTGGTGAAAACTGGAACTTCATGGCGCGGGCCAACTATTATGGTTCACATTATGATGAGCGCGGCACCATCGGTGCGGCCACTGACCCCAGTGCCGAAATCGGTGCAACAATTTATTTCGATGTGGAACTGGGTTACCAGATCACAGAGAACTTTAAACTTGCGGCCGGTGCGGTCAATGTGTTTGACAGCTACGTTGATGAGGTTGGCCCACCAAATGCAAACCGTTTGAGTGTTGGCCTGCAATATCCACGAAGGTCTGCGGCTAATTACGAAGGTGGGTCATGGTACTTTAAAGGTACCTTCACCTTCTAAAACAGTTCTGCTAAACTGATCCTCAGTATTTGGGGGTATTAAGGCTGATTGGATTTATCCAGTCAGCCTTCTTTTATTCCGGGTGGTTTTATTCCGGGTGGTTTTATTCCGGATGGTTTTATTTTAAGTTAGAGAGAAAATAATTCTTTCACATCATCAATTGTTGCCGCCATTCGGCCTGATTTTACGGCGGTATCATGGCAGAGCTGAATGACCTCTGCATTATTGGTCAGATGCTGTTTTTCATTACGCCAGATGTTATTTTCAAAGCCCACGCGGATATGACCATTCTTGTTGATTGCATGATTCAAGGCGTCAACTTCATTGATCCCGAAACCGCAAACCGCCCATGGAAAGACCGCCTGTTCAGTGCGGCGTTTTAACTGTTGCACATCTTTTTCGGGCGAAGTGCCCTGATAATTTCCCAGCACAAATAAGGTGAAGGGATGATCATTGTTAAAAATGCCGCGTTTTCGATAATCTTCGAAGCGTAAATAATCAGCATCGTCATAGAGAATATATTGAGGGAAAATATTTTCCCGCGTCAGCCATTGGATGAAGGCGGAAAATTCGCCCATCTCCTCATCGCTTGGGCATAATTCGCGCAGGGCAAGGGAAATAGCCTCCGGTTTTAATTCTTTCACCATGGCCATCTGTTCATGGCGGTTATAGAGGCCAACGGCTTCTGTCGTGGCCTGTATGATGATATTGTCGCCGGCGGCATCCCGAATGGCAGCAATAGAGGCCTGATAGCGCGCAACATCCAGCGAATGCCCGCCCTGATCATCCCTAACATGCAGATGCAGGATACTGGCACCGGCATCAATGATTTCCACGGCGCATTCTGCCATTTCCCTTGGGGTGAGGGGAATATTGGCATGGTCTGATTTCTGCCGCCGGGCGCCGTTCGGGGCCGACATGATGATCAAGGGAGCGGGCATTAAAAAATCCTTATATCCAGCGCCGGACTTTGGCCTTATAGGCGGTGAATTTATCGCCAAATACCTCTGACATCCGGCCTTCTTCATAAGGGATGTGATACCAGTTGGCGATACAGAAATACGCCAGCGGAAATATAAAGCTGAGGGCTGTACCATAGATAAAGGCAAAACCCAGGGTCACCAGCAGCATACCCAAATACATGGGGTTGCGGGAAAAACTGAAGGGGCCGCCCGTGACAATTTGTTCGGGGTCTTTAAAGGGCAGGATATTGGTTTCATGCTGCTTGAACAGGCGCGCGCCCCATACGGGCAGCAAAACCCCAAAGAAAATCAAGCCGTATCCCGCAAATGTAACAGGCCCGGAAAAAATGACTTTGGTGGCAAAACCAAAATAATTAATCCCGACGATGGCAATCAGACATAGGGCGAGTATGATAGGTGGTAACAGTATTTTGCGCAATTTACATTCCTTTAGACAAAAAAACATTGCGCCATTTAAACTTATTGTCTAACTGCCGTCAATTCTTAAAAACCTTAAAGCCTTGCATGAACCGGCCACATTCGACTAATATTAACCATATAAACAATATTATGGAGGATGAAATGGCTGTTCTGAAATATATAAAATTGACGTTGCCGATGATGTTGGCTTCTTTAACATTCTATGCCCCCGCGAGTGTTTCTGCAGATGAACTGGACGGCGCGAAAATCTATCAACAGCATTGTGCGTCTTGTCACGGCGAGAAACTGGAGGGCGGCATTGGCAGCAGTTTTCTGAATCATATCTGGAATTACGGCAGTCATCCACAGCTGATTGGCATGAACATCAAATTCGGCATTCCAAATCTGGAAATGCCCGGTTTCAAAGAGATATTAAACGACGAACAAATCGGGACCGTAGTTGCGTATATTGTGGAACAGGATGCCAAATCAGAACTGGCCGCACCAAAGGTACCCGATCATATCAAAACCGAACATTATAATTTTAAAGTGGATATTCTGGCTGACAATATTCCAAGCCCCTGGGGCATTGCTTTTATAGACGCCAATAAGGCCCTGATAACAGAACAGTCCGGAAAATTATACCTGATGCTGAACGGGGTTGTTCAAAAGGATGTCATCAAAGATACACCAAATGATATAGCCCTGGGCGGGCAGGGCGGGTTGCTTGATGTGGCCCTTGATCCTGATTATGGGGATAATGGCTGGATATATCTGTCTTATAGCCATGGCCTTGGTGCTGATGGCATCTTAAGCAAGGCAAAAGTTATGACCCGAGTTGTGCGAGGGCGGATCCGGGACGGGCATTGGGTTGATCAGCAGGTTATATTTCAAGCTGACGAAAAATTTTATAGCAAGTCCCGGGGCCATTTTGGGTCACGCTTTACATTTGATGAAAAAGGCCGTCTCTATTTTTCCGTTGGCGATCGCCGCGTACCGAAGCAGGCGCAGGATTTATCCCGCCCCAATGGTAAAATCCATCGGATAAATAAAGACGGCACCATCCCCGAAGATAATCCGTTTGTAGGGCGGCCCGGGGCATTGCCGTCCATTTTCACCTATGGAAACCGCAACCCGCAAGGGATGGCAACCCACCCGGAAACGGGGGATATATGGTCTGCGGAACATGGCCCCATGGGCGGTGATGAGCTAAATCATATTCGGGCGGGCAAAAATTATGGTTGGCCGGAAATCACTTACGGTGTGAATTATAACGGCACCATTATTTCTGAATTTACGGCGAAAGCGGGCATGGAACAACCCATTATCCATTGGACGCCGTCAATTGCTGTGGCTGATATTGATTTTTATAACAATGCCATATTGCCAAAATGGCAAAACAACCTGTTGGTATCGTCTTTAAAATACCGCGATTTGCGGCGTCTTGTCATTGAAGGGGATAAAGTGACCCATCGGGAAATGATTCTAAAGGGACTTGGAAGAATTCGCAGTGTCACCGTATCGCCGTCCGGCGCCATATATCTTCTGCTCGAAGACCCGTCGCTGATCTTGCGATTGACGCCAGAATCTTGACTGGGTACCATATTTTACCCGTTTAACTGCATGCCGCCGTCAACAACGAACTGCCCGCCTGTGATATGTTTTGCTTCATCAGAGGCCAGAAACAGAACCATATAGGCGATGTCATCCACTTCGCCAAATTCACCTAAGGGAATTTTGTCGAGGAAGCCTTGTTTCACTTGGTCCACGGGCGCATTCACCTTGTTGGCGGCCTCCGCAAATAAACTCTCGAGCATGGGCGTTATGATTTGACCGGGATGAACGCTGTTACAGCGTACTTTGGAGCCGGTAACAGCGCAATGCAGGGCCACGGACATGGTCAATTGCCGGACGGCCGCCTTGCTCGCCCCGTAAGATGTGATGAAAGGGGTCGCCACCAATGCGGCGATGGATGACATATTAATGATGGAACCGCCGCCGCCTTTGCGCATATAGTCTATGGCGTATTTACAGCCTAGAAAGACACTGTCGCCATTGATTTTTTGAATTTTCTGCCATTCGGCAAGGGATGTAGTTTCCGGGTCAGTGCCTAACCCATCACCGCTTATGCCGGCATTATTCACCAGAACATCAAGACGGCCATATTTTTCATAAATGTGACGTGTTATTTCTTGCCACCTGTCTTCACGCGAAACATCCTGCGTCATGAACTCAGCGCCGATTTCTTCGGCGGCCTGCTGCCCCTTATCATCGTTAATATCTGTGATGACCGTGATCGCCCCTTCTTGTGCCATACGGCTTGCTATGCCCAGCCCCAGCCCGGAAGCCCCGCCGGTAATCAGGGCAACTTTGCCCTTGACGCGTTGATATGCTTCACTCATTATTTTTTCCTTAAACCGTATGTTGCGCGGGGATGCCGGCCAATTGACCGCCGTCTATCACCATTTGATGTCCTGTGATCATGCCGGCTTCGGATGAACAGAGAAATAATATAGCCGATGAAATATCGGATGGTACGGCAACGCGGCCAATGGGCACCTGGGTTGCCATACCGTCCAGCATGACTTGGCGGCTGTCGAAGCTATCGGCAATAGGGTCGAGCATTTCCGTATCCACATAGGTTGGATGTATGCTGTTGCAGCGAATGTCATATCCCTTGCCGGCGCAATAGAGTGCCACAGATTTTGTGAGCATCGTGACGCCGCCTTTTGAGGCACTATATCCGGCGATATCTTCTCCGCCGACCAGACCGGCGATAGAAGAAATATTGACAATGGCACCGGGATTTGCGGATGCTTTCATCAGCTTAATGGCCTTTTGGCACCCCAAAAATGTGCCCGTCAGATTCACGGATATCATGGCGTTCCAGTGATCCAGTGGCATATCTTCGAAATTATCCGCAAACCCGATGCCGGCACAATTGACCAGAATATCAAGGCCGCCAAAGGTTTCTTTTGCGCAAGTCATGACATCGATCCAGTTTTCTTCTGAAGTGACGTCCAGTTTAAAACCGATTGAATCCGTGTCCAAAGCTTCCGCGACTTCTGTGGCTTTATTATTGATATCGGCCACTATGACGTGACAGCCAGCCTTTGCCAATTGGCTGGCCGTCTCGAAGCCGATACCGGATGCACCGCCCGTAACAATGGCGATTTTTCCTGAAAAACTGGCCGTCATAATGTAATCTCCCTTTGATGAGAAACCGGGTTATGGATGAACTGGCGTAAATTGGATATTCTCAAAAACAACACCGAGCCAGAAAAAATCCATAGGATGTTCTGTAAAATCAACTTGCAAATCCAATACAACCGGCCTGTTTGCTTTCAAGGCACGGTTAAAGGCATCAGGCAGGCTCTCCAGAGTCACTTCCTCACCAAGACAGCCATAACTTTTTGCCAGATCAGCGAATTTTACATTGGTTAGCGTTTGACCGAATTCCTTATTATCAAACAAGGCTTCTCCAAATGGCCGGTACATGCCCCAGCATGAATCGTTAAAGACGATGGTGATGATATTCAAGCCGCAGCGCGCCGCTGTTTCCAGCTCCTGACCCGTACAGCACATGGCCCCGTCCCCCGTCACAAGAACAACGGGGCGATCCGGGTTAAGAAGCTTGGCCGCATTGGCAAAAGGCAGACCAAAGCCCAAATGTCCCATGCCCGGCGCAAAAAGATAGTTTTTGGGGTGTGTAGAACGAAAGAAACTATGGCCCCATTCCATGGTTTGTCCGCCGTCAACAACGACGATGGCATCCTCTGGAATTAACGTGGAGATTGCGCGCGCTGCTGCCGCTTCATTAAGGATATTGGTGTTCTCAGTTGTATTCTTATCCGCGATATCGTTGATCTCTTTGCGATATGCTTTGTGGGTGGATAAAACGTCCTGCAGCCATTTTTGGTCGTTTTTAAAGGTTTTTTCTTTTAGCGCGGCATTAAGCAGTTTTAAAAATTCCTTTGCATCCGCTACCAACCCCATCGCCAGCGGAACGCAGCGTCCCAGGGTTTCACTGTCAATATCCACCTGAATGATTTTCTGGCCCTCTATCATGGGGTATAGGGGCGGTTTGTTCACAGCGATCCAGCTGGAAAATTTGCAGCCTACGGACAGGATGACGTCGGCCTCCTGCAAGGCTTTTAGCGCCCCGCGTCCAGCAAGAATGCCGCCGCAGCCCGTATATGACTTGTAATCATCCGGTATGATCCCCCGGCCATTCATTGTCGCCGTTGCTGCAAAGCCGGTAATATCCACCAGTTCACGGAATTCATCCACACCATCTGATCGCGCGACACCGCCGCCGGCAAGCAGGACGGGACGGGAGGCATTGAGAAGAAGGTCAACCACCTGATTCATCGCGGCGGTATCAGGCACAGGGCGCGGAATATCAATGGAGGGGATGCTGCTGAGAATATGTTCAACAGCGCCGGCGCCAATATCGACTGGAATATCCAAATGCACAGGGCCGGGCCGGCCTGACCGCGCAATATGGATGGCCCGTTCGATTAATTCTGCCGCCCTGTCGGCATATCTTATGGTCGCGCTCCATTTGGTGATCGACTTATAAAGGGCAATATGATCCGCCTGCTGAAGCTGATCTTTACCGGGGTCAATGGTACGGGATGGGTTATTGGGCGTTAAAACCAAAAGCGGGATATTATCCGCCCATGCCGCCGCCACACCGGGCAGCATATTGGTGGCCCCCGGTCCGACAGTGCCAAAACACACCCCCATGGAATTTGTTAATTTTCCAATGGCGTGGGCCATATGGCCCGCGGCCTCTTCATGGCGGGTTGTGATATAGTTAAAATACGGGTCTCGCGAAGCACCGTCCATGACCATGCCTAATTGTGCGGCGGGCAGGCAAAAAATATTCTTAATCTCGTGCTTTTTGAGTATTTTAAGTAAAATACTGCTAACTGTATCTGTCATGTCATTCTCCAAATCGTATATTTTTAAAAATATTTCCCTGAATGTTGTGCAGATATTTTAACTTTCGCATATCTTTTCTTAGTATTAGAATGTTGTAATATATACCCATATATTAACGGCGAATAATCATTCTTTTGAATGTATTTATTTGAATGTATTTACGATGGTAATATGGTCTGCGGCATTATTTTTTTGTGCCATTTCATACATGAATCTGCCATCCACAACGACGGCGATGCTGCCATCTTCGTGATAGCCGACCAGGGGGCCATGAACGACCGCAAACATGGTAACGCCGCCGGGTGATGTTGGCTCATGAATGGAGCCGCCTGATTCTATGGCATAGCTGCCAACGCCGCCGCGATCATCGTCACCGTAACCAAATTCACCCTCTATCACATAGACCTCAATGCCGCCAATATGGTGATGAACGGGGGCCGTGATATCTGGGTCAACTTTTAAAATCATGGTAAAGCCACCCGTTAACTCGTTAATATTCAAGAGTTTGAAATATGTTCCAGGCATAACCCATTCATTCCAGGCCAGATTTTCTGGATTAAAAAAGACCGGACGATCCGGCGTATTGGATTTTACAATATTTTTTATGGTTAAGGCTGTATCAGACATATGCTTATTTCCTTTATTGAATAATAAAGAAAATATAAAAGCTTCTGCGCGTAGTTCCTATGACGGAAAGTACCTATTTTTAGGGCTTATTGATATTGTGCGGGGGCCAGTTTATAGGCAAGGCTTGTTCTGTTTTTAACATTTGCCTTGGCGTAAATAGACCTTAGATGATTTTCAACCGTACGAATGCTGATGCATAATTTGGCTGAAATCTGTGGGCTGGTCATGCCCATGACAATCAGGCTGGTAATATCAATTTCCCGCTGTGTCAGATTATATTTTTCTATTTCCAGCGGGTTAATATTCGCCTGCGTTGGGCGATGGGTATTCAGTATGATGCGCTTTCCCTGATTTTGTATTTCGGGCGTTATCATTCGGGCGACGATTTTTATCCCTCTATGATCAAATTCAACTTTCTTTGCCGGGGAAAGATTCATATGGGAAATATAGGCACTCAGCACAGTCATAAGATCATTATCAAGGTCTGAATAAGTGTTCGCGTCATTTTGCGCGAGCGTTAAATGGCTTTGACCCGCATGATTGGCAAAAACAATCTGGTAGTTGTTATCAAGGATAACAAGCCCCGTGTCGGAAATCTGCTGTTTAAGGTGCGAGACGATGATGTTATGGTCATCCATCTGGGTTTTTAATTCCAGATTATTTAAAATATTATAAAGCGCGGGGCCAAAACAGGAAGAAATCTGCGCATCTTTTTCGTTAAAACTATTGTTGCAATATCTGTGAAACCCCAGGATATAAACCAGTGAACTATCCGTGTTGGAGGGGATGCCGGTCGCAAGAACCTGCCGGATGGAATTGGGCCGCAAAAATTCATTGTAATAGTGACCGCTGGAGAATTGTCGGAAATCAATGATATTATCCAATGCGAAGGTAAAGCTTTTGGAGATGCCAAGACTGTGGTTTGACTTTGCTGCATTAAAGGCATGGGGCAATACAGGATCATTGCCCTGAAATTGTTTTTCATATTTTGAGTTAATTTTTTGGTCAATGTTATGGCAGATAAAATTCTGGGCAGATATGCCCCGGTCATGCTTCTTTAATATGGCAAATATACTGGTTTCTGCACCAATAAGCCGTGACAGCGGGGCAAGTATATTGCTATTTATATCCTTAAAACGCGATGTATCTGCTATTTTATCATTAATTTTGTAATATTCAGACACATCCAAACTACTTGAATGTTGCATGATCACTTCCCTGGTTTTCGCCGTATTTTTATTTACTTTTTTATTTTTAGTTTAATAAAAACATGGAACTCCATAGCTTATAGCATGATTATATCAAATCTTTGGCTAAAAATAAAATAAAATTGTCAGTTGCCGGATTCAGGATTTCGAATGCCGTAAGGGGATCGTAAAAATAACATAGATATTCAAGAGCTCAGGCAATCTTTATATTGATCCCGAAGAGCTGTTTTCTTGATTTTCCCTGTGGCGGTAAGGGGGAGTTCATCGACGATAAAAACAGCGTCCGGCATCCACCATTTGGCTATTTTACCTTTTAAAAAATCAAGGATTTCTTCCTCCGTCAAGGTCTGGTCCGGCGCGGGTTTTATGACCAGAATGGGGCGTTCTTCCCATTTGGGATGATAAATTCCCACCACACCGGCCTGCATCACCTTGGGATGACCAACGGCCAGATTCTCGATGTCAATAGAACTGATCCATTCGCCGCCGGATTTGATGACATCCTTGGCACGATCTGTGATTTTTATGTAACCATATTGATCTATGGTCACCACGTCTCCGGTCGGGAACCAGCCATCTTTGTCAAGAATATCCCCGCCTTCACTTCTGAAATAGCTGGCTGTGACCCATGGCCCGCGCACCCATAAGTCGCCAAAGGCGACGCCGTCGCGGGGGATGGCTTTGCCCTCTTCGTCCAAAACCTTGATTTCCAGACCGAATTGCACGCGGCCTTGCTTGTCGCGAACTTCGGCCCGCTCTTTGGGCGGCAGGGCATCAGTTTGCGGTGTCGAGCTGGCCACAACGCCAAGCGGGCTGGTCTCGGTCATGCCCCATAACTGCAAGACAGTGACGCCATAAGTATTGAGAAATTTCTCTGTCATGGCCTTGGGCACAGCGGAACCGCCAATCATGGTTCGCTTCAGGGAATCAATTTTCTTGCCGCTTTCCTCAAGATATTGAAATAATATGGAAAATACGGTGGGAACCGCGCAGGAGAAGGTCACGCCTTCGCTTTCGATTATGCCCTGAAT
The DNA here is from genome assembly GCA_026982375.1 of Emcibacter sp. Taxonomy (GTDB): domain Bacteria; phylum Pseudomonadota; class Alphaproteobacteria; order Sphingomonadales; family Emcibacteraceae; genus Paremcibacter. The sequence goes on from JALSHF010000098.1 coordinate 10,082, forward strand.
ACTCTCTCCATCCATTTTGGGCCCGGGCAGCACCAGTTTGGCCCCCAGCATTGCCGCCACATAAGGCAGCCCCCAGGCATTGGCATGATACAGGGGCGCTATGGGCATGATGGTGTCATAAACCGACAGGGCATAAGCGCTGTTCTGGGCCGCAGACAAGGCATGGATGATGGTGGAACGGTGGCTGTATAAGACACCCTTTGGGTTGCCTGTGGTGCCGCTGGTATAACAGAGCGAGGAGGCGGCCCTCTCATCAAAGACAGGCCAGTCATATTCCGATGTTTCTGCGGCCAGCAATTCCTCATAACATATGACGTCCGGCAGGCTGGTTTGCGGCATATGTTCCGCATCGGTCAGAATGACGAATTTTTCAATGGATTTAAGTTCCGGCAGGATTTTCTCCACAAGCGGTACAAAGTCCAGATCAAGGAAAAGTACACGGTCTTCCGCATGATTAATGATATAGCTGATCTGATCATTGAACAGGCGCGGGTTGGTGGTATGCAGCACAGCCCCCATGCCGGAGACACCGTAAAATAGCTCAAAATGACGATATGTCGTCCAGGCCAGCGTACCAATTCGGTCACCTTGCTGAATGCCAAATTGGTTGATAAGCGCTTTGGAGAGCTGTTTGGCTCTTTTCTCGGCATCGGCATAAGTATAGCGATGCATAGGCCCCTCAACCGTGCGCGTTACAATTTCCATATGGCCATGATATTCCGCCGCATAGCGTATCAGGGAGGAAATCATCAGCTCACTATCTTGCATCAATCCTGGTATTGTCATAAAAAATTCGCTCCTGCCTTGTCATATTTTTTTGGGTTTTGAAAACCATGTCCGCCAGATGTAATTGTGCCTAAATTATGCAAATTATATATAGCGGAGATTACCTAATTATAGGCCCCCTAATTATAGGCCCCCTAATTATAGGCTGTGTGAAAATGAAATCATATGATGCGATAGTATTATAAAAATCACAGCCTGTCAGGCCGCGTCATCAGCCGGCGATCAGACAAACAATTGATTTAAAAAGAAGCAAACAGAATAATGACTACGACACCGGCAAAAACCAATAGCCATATGGCGCGCCTGTCTTGACCTTTTTTTTTGTTCTTTTTATTCCGGTGAAATTTGCTCATTATTTATTCCCGTTATTTTCTTGAGAGTTGTTATCATTTTATTTAGCGGTCCAGCCTCCTTCCACGGGCAGGCTGATGCCATTGATGGAATTTGCTGCGGGTGAACATAAGAATACAGCAACTTGCCCAAGCTCTTCAACCTCTACGAATCTTTTGCTGGGCTGGGCGATCAGCATAATATCATTTATGACATCTTCGCGCGACATATTGTGAATTTTCATCTGATCCTCTATCTGGCCCTCTACAAGGGGTGTGCGCACGTACCCCGGACAAATGGCATTACAGGTGATCTGTTGCTGCGCAATCTCCAGAGCCACCGTTTTTGTTAATCCCAATACCCCGTGCTTGGCTGCGACATAGGCACTTTTATAGGGGGAGGCGACCAAACCATGAGCAGAGGACAGGTTAATGATTCGGCCCCAATTTTGCTTTTTCATCCCCGGCAAGGCGGCTTTGATGGTGTGAAAATTGGAGACAAGATTGATATTTATGATAGCTTGCCATTTATCGTCCGGAAATTCATCAATGGCAGATACATGTTGAATGCCCGCATTATTGACCAGAATATCCACGGTGCCAAATTTTTGCTCTGCTGCGGCGACCATTGTTGATATTTCAAGGGGATTCAGCATGTTAGCCGGGTCATAGATGACGCCGACATCGTATAGATCCGCCATTTCAGATCGCAGCGATTCTATGGCGGCGAAATCGCCTAAACCATTTAACACAATATTCGCCCCCGCCTTTGCCAGTGCCTTTGCGATGCCCAGTCCAATGCCGCTTGTGGAGCCTGTAATCAGGGCTGTCCGGCCGGTCAAGAAGGTGTTTTTCATGTCATTTTCCCTGTTTGTTCGTCTGTTGTATCACCATAAATACAGCATTTCACATATTATATGTTGCGGTGCAACCAAGCTTGTGTCTAGTATAACCACACAATAAATTATTCCTATATTAATAAAAATCTGGGATTATAAAATAGATTGGGGCAAATAGGGACAATATTATGCTGTATCATATGTACGAATTTCAGCACAGTTTATTCGCACCTGCAAGATTTGCAATTGATGTAACGCAACAAAGCTTTTCAAATCCACTGAGCCCGCTATCCTATATGCCGGGAGCCAAACATATTTCGGCGGCCTGTGATGTGATGGAACAGGTAACCCGCCGCTACGGCAAGCCAAAATTCGGGCTAAAGGAAACCATCATTGATGGTGAAATCGTGGCTATTGAGGAGCAGAATATTCTTGCAAAGCCTTTTTGCAAATTGAAATATTTCAAGCGCGATATTGAAAATAACGATCCGAATCTTCTTATCGTGGCCCCCTTGTCCGGCCATTATGCCACTCTGCTCAGAGGAACGGTCGAGGCGATGCTGCCAGATCATAATGTTTATATCACTGACTGGACGGACGCGCGGGATGTGCCGTTATTCGAAGGTAAATTCGATCTGGATGATTATATTGATTATCTGATTGAGATGATCGAGCTTCTGGGGCCCGAAACGCATATTCTGGCGGTTTGTCAGCCCTCTGTACCGGTGCTTGCCGCCGTATCGATCATGTCGGCGGAAAATAATCCGTCGGTGCCGGCTTCCATGACCCTGATGGGCGGACCGATAGATACGCGCAATTGTCCGACCGAGGTGAATATCTTAAGTGCAGAGCGTAGTCTGAGCTGGTTCAAGCAGCATGCCACCTATCAGGTGCCATGGCCAAACAAGGGATGTATGCGGATTGTCTATCCGGGGTTCTTGCAGTTATCTGCTTTTCTGAATATGAATCTGGAAGACCATGTGGCGGCGCACCGCAAGATGTTTGATCATCTGGTGGAGGGCGCGGACGAAGACGCGGATAAACATCGCCTGTTTTACGAAGAATATCTGTCGGTGATGGATCTTCCGGCGGAATATTATCTGCAAACGGTGGATGTGGTGTTTCAGCGGCATCTTCTGCCCAAGGGTGAAATGATGTCTCATGGCCGCCCCGTGGATACAAAAGCCATCACCAAAACCGCGCTTATGACGGTGGAGGGAGAGCTGGATGATATATCAGGCATTGGCCAGACCAAAGCGGCCCATGATCTCTGCGCCAATCTTCCGGATGCCATGAAACGGCATTATGAACAGAAGAAAGTCGGCCATTACGGCATTTTTAATGGTCGTAAATGGCGTAATATGATCGCGCCCAAAGTAAAAGAGTTTATCCGCGAACATAATTAGGTTATTCAGTAATCTGATTATCACATAAATTCGGGGTTTGCGGATGACTAAACTTACTTGTTTTAAAGCCTATGATATTCGGGGCCAGTTGGGCACGGAGCTGAATGAAGATATCGCCTATCGTATTGGCCGCGCATTTGGCCAGTTTTTAAAACCGGAAAATATCGTGGTGGGCGGCGATATACGCCTGACCTCCAAAGCTTTGAAAAATGCCCTGACCGAGGGGCTGCGGGATTCAGGCGTGAATGTCACCGACCTTGGCATGACCGGAACCGAGGAGATTTATTTTGCCACATCCTACCTGAATATGGACGGCGGGGTAGAGGTCACGGCAAGCCACAATCCCATGGATTATAATGGCTTGAAACTGGTGCGGGAGAATTCAAAGCCCATCAGCGGCGATACCGGCCTGAAAGACATCCAGAAGCTGGCCGAAGAAAATAATTTTCCGGCCATTGCAAAGCGCGGAAGTTTGACGGAGGCTTCTGTGATGACGGCCTATGTCGATCATTTAATGACCTATATTTACCTTAAGAATTTCACGCCGCTTAAACTGGTGGTCAATGCCGGAAACGGGGCCGCCGGCCCTGTGGTGGACGCGTTGGAACTGGCATTGAAAGAGAAGAATATCCCCGTCGAATTAATCAAAATCCATCATGAGGCTGACGGCAATTTTCCCAATGGTATTCCCAATCCCCTGTTGGTGGAAAATCGTCAGGATACGCGGGATGCCGTTTTAAAACACGGCGCGGATATGGGCATTGCCTGGGACGGCGATTTTGACCGCTGTTTTCTGTTTGATGAAAAGGGGCAATTTATTGAGGGCTATTATATCGTTGGCCTGCTGGCGGAAGCCTTTCTGCAAAAACATCCGGGCGCTAAAATCATCCATGATCCCCGGGTCACATGGAATACCATTGACCTTGTAACAGCGGCGGGCGGACAACCGATACAAACGAAAGCCGGCCATGCCTTCATCAAGGAAAGAATGCGCGCAGAAGACGCCATTTATGGCGGCGAAATGAGCGCCCATCATTATTTCCGCGATTTCTTTTACTGCGATAGCGGCATGATCCCGTGGATGCTCGTGGCGGAAATGCTTTGTGTCAAGAAAATGCCCCTGTCCCGGATGGTCGCGGAGCGTATTAAAAAATTCCCGTCCTCAGGGGAGATCAACAGTCAGCTGGATAACCCAAAAGCCGCCATTGACCGCGTATTTTCGGCCTATGAGGGGGCTGCGGAAAATATTGATTATACCGATGGCATCAGCATGGAATTCGCCGATTGGCGGTTTAACCTGCGGTCTTCCAATACCGAACCTGTTGTTCGGCTCAATGTGGAATCACGAGGCGATGAGGCTCTGATGAAAGAAAAAACCACGGAAATTTTAACATTATTGCGCGGGTAATATTATGAAATTATCTGACCTTGATTTATATATTATTGATATGGTTTCCGATGATTATTATTGTCTTTGGGAGGTCATCGCCTATGATGACTATCTTGTCGAGACGGGCATCGGCCATGATCCGGCAGAAATTAAAAAATCGGCTGAGAAATTAATATCAAATGGCTTGATAGACGTTGTCTTTGGCAATCTGGACAGTGAAAATGTCAAAATTCTGTCCAAAGCAGAGGCCCTGACTATTCTGCGTCAGGAAAACCACTGGAAAAAACCTTCAAGACCAAAGGCTGTCTATGCTCTTTATGCCACAGACAAAGGCGAAAAGCTGGCCATGGCCAAGATGCGATAACCGGATCAAATAGGCCCCATATTGCTCCCGTAAAGGGGGTTATGATCGCAATTTGATAAATTCTGTGCGTTTTTCTATCGGGAACTGGTAAAAGAGGCTAAATAATAATTTATCAACAGTGATGCCATCACCGGATAAGGGCAGGCCAATAACACTATAATCTATGAATGACTTTTTCGACCATACCAGTTTTCCGCCGTGCCAATAGGGGGTTTTGGTTTCGACAAGATTATCATATCTGTTTTTCAGATATTGTTCGACCTTGGGAAGTTGATCAAGATACTGTCCCGTAACATCAAAGCCCATCGCTTTGACGGTTTCTGTGCCAATCAACCTGAATTTATAGCGCCGGGGCGATTCTTCGACATCAACAAGCGTGATATGGGGCAGCAGGCTGACGATATCCGCCGGATTTAAATCAGTCCGGGCGGGCATGGAACGCGCCCCCTTCATGCCCAGCCAATATTGATATGTCTTGCGCAATATGTCATTGGGTAGATCGTCGATGTTAAAATCTTTATGTATCATAGTATTTTTTCAGGGTATTTCTGCAACTTTTTTGCGCGGAGGATCTTGAAACTTAACTTTAAATTCGGCCATATTTATCTTCGAGCCTTACGATATCATCTTCGCCGAGGTAGCTGCCGGATTGGACTTCGATCATTTCGAGCGGAATAACGCCCGGATTTTCAAGGGCATGGATGGTGCCGATGGGAATAAAGGTGGATTCATTCTCATGGACCATGAAGGTTTCTTCGCCTCTCGTGACCCTTGCGCTACCCTTGACGACGATCCAGTGTTCCGCGCGGTGGTGATGCATTTGAAGAGATAATTTCGCGCCGGGCTTTACCGTGATCCGTTTGACCTGATCGCGGTCACCGGAACCGATACTATCATATTTCCCCCATGGGCGATAGACTTCACGGTGGAGGGCCGTTTCAGGACGATTCTGACTTTTGAGTTTATCGACAATCTTTTTTACATCTTCTGACCTGTCCTTGCGTGCCACCAAAAGCGCATCCTTGGTATCCACAATGATCAGGTTATCAACGCCAATGGTGGTCACCAGTTTATTTTCTGCCATGATATAACAATCGCGGGTGTCTTCGGCGATGATATCACCGGTCAGGCTATTGCCATCATTGTCCTTTGTGCAAACATCCCATAGTGACGACCAGGAACCAATATCGCTCCAGCCCGCGTCAAGAGGGACAACCCGTGCATCTTTGGTATGCTCCATGACGGCATAATCAATGGAGATGCTGGGGCATTTGGCGAATTTTTCGGCATCAAGCCGCGTAAAGTCAAAATCTGCGACCGCGGCTTCATAAGCCAGCCGGGCATGGCGCAGGACGTCCGGGGCGAATTTTTCTAATTCAGCCAGAAAACGACTGGCCCGAAACATGAACATGCCGCTGTTCCACAGATAGTCCCCGCTGTTCAGGAATTTCTCTGCGGTGGCCTGATCCGGTTTTTCCACAAATTCTGCCACGTCATAGCCGCCGCCAGTTTTATTCGTGCCGCGCTTGATATAACCATATCCCGTATGGGGCTGGTTGGGGACGATACCAAAGGTGACCAATGCGCCGCCCTTGGCGAGATTCTCCGCCTTTTTGATGGCGCTGTGGAATTTCTTTGTATCCTTGATGGTATGATCTGCGGGCAGGACAAGTAAAATGGGATCATCCGAGGTTTTCAGGGCTGCAAGGGCCGTGACAGCTATGGCCGGTGCTGTGTTCCGGCCCATGGGTTCCAATATGATGGATTGGGGGACGGCGTCCAGCTCGCGCAGTTTCTCGGCCGCCAGAAAGCGATGATCCGCATTGCAAATAACGATCGGGTCCTGATGATCCAGGCCATCAAGGCGGCGCAATGTTTCCTGAAACATGGAATAGTCACTGTTCATGGTCAGGCTTATGGCCAGAAATTGTTTGGGATACATGGACCGTGACAAGGGCCAAAGCCGGGCGCCAGAGCCGCCGGACAGGATAACTGGAATCATATTTTTCTCTTTTTATTTTTTTAGCTGTTTTATTATCTGCATTTAACAGCAAAAATGCTTATTTTATATTAACAGCAGATTTTATTTTTTACAAATTATGTGGGGCTTTTCTTGACGTTATATAATATACCCGATAGTGAGGTTGCAAAGAAACGGTTAAGTGAAGGCATTGGTTAAGGCGTATGAAAAAGGATACAGGGCAAAAGCGGGACGTGACGTCGAAATGGCGACTTCAGACCCAATTGGTCAGGGGCGGTACATGGCGCAGTGAAATGGGCGAGACATCCGAGGCCATCTTCATGACATCCGGCTATGCCTATGACTGCGCAGAAGATGCGGCGGCGCGTTTTGCCGGCGACCAAGAAGGATATACCTATTCACGGCTACGTAATCCCACGGCGGCCATGTTCGAAGACAGAATGGCCCTGATCGAAGGGGCAGAGGCTGCGCGGTCAACCGCGACCGGTATGGCCGCCGTGACAGCGGCCATGTTGTCCATCGTCAAGGCCGGGGATCATGTCTTGTCGAGCCGCGCTTTATTTGGCTCCTGCCGCTATGTCATTGAAACCCTGATGCCAAAATTCGGCGTTGATTTCACCCTTGTCGATGGCGCGGACCATGACGCATGGCAGGCCGCCTTTCGCCCGAATACCGTTGCGGTTTTTCTGGAAACGCCGGCCAATCCAACGCTTGATGTGGTGGATATTGAATTTGTTTCTTCTTTGGCCCATGAAAATAATGCCCTTGTGGTGGTGGATAATGTTTTTGCGACGCCGGTGTTGCAAAAACCCTTGGAAATGGGCGCGGATGTGGTGATCTATTCCGCCACCAAACATATTGACGGACAGGGCCGGTGCCTTGGGGGCTGTATCCTCAGCACAGACGCGCTTATGGCGGAAACCATCCTGCCTTTCCTGAGGAATACCGGCCCAAATATCAGCCCTTTTAATGCCTGGGTTATGCTGAAAGGGCTGGAAACCCTTGATATGCGCGTGGAACGTATGTGCCAGAATGCCGCAAAAGTTGCCGATGCCCTGGCAGAAATCAAAGGTTTTGATTTTGTAAAATATCCGGGACGAAAAGATTTTACGCAGCATGAGCTTGCCATGAAACAGATGAGCATGGGCGGCAGTATTCTGGCCCTGCATGTGCCCGGCGGGCGGGATCAGGCCTTTAAATTTCTTAATGCCTTGGAAATTATTGATATATCAAATAACATTGGCGACGCGAAAAGCCTGATGACCCATCCGGCCAGTACAACCCATGCCAGCGTGGCAGAAACTGCGCGGGCAGAGCTTGGTATCACAGAAGGTTTGCTCAGATTATCCGTTGGCCTTGAACATCCGGATGATTTGATAGAGGACTTGCATAAGGCGGCCCATATGGCAAATATTGGAAGCCAGAGTCAAAGTTAGGGCCAGAAATTTAAAGTAGGATAATATGCACGATAATATAGTGGATTTTATGAAGATGAGTGATGATACTTATGAGGCAACGACCCATGGGGTCAAAGTGTCTGTACAGCCGTTTTATCTGGAGGAAGAATCTGACCCGGAAGAGGGGCGCTATTTTTGGGCCTATCAGGTGAAAATTGAAAATTTAAGCCAAGAAAAACTGCAATTGAAAAGCCGGCGCTGGCAGATAACCGATTCCATGGGCCGGACAGAAAATATACAGGGCGAGGGCGTCATCGGCGAGCAGCCTGTCATCGAGCCGGGCTACATCTTTGAATATACCAGCGGCGCGCCGCTCAGTACGTCATCAGGCTTTATGGCAGGTCACTATAGAATGTATAAAGACGATGGAAGTTCATTCGATGTGGAAATCCCGGCTTTCTCGCTGGACAGCCCCTATGGCTCCCATACGTTAAATTAAGTGAGCAGGCGTTAAATTAAGTGAGCAGGCGTTAAATTAAGTGAGCAGGAAGAATATTTTGACAGATAATCAGGGCAGAGACAAACCATCACAAAAAGAGGCCGAAGATGCCGTGCGGACACTTTTGCGCTGGGCCGGTGATGACCCAAATCGCGAGGGCCTGCTGGATACGCCAAAGCGGGTGGTCAAGGCTTACGGCGAATATTTTCGCGGTTATTCAGAGAATCCACAGGAAATTTTATCCCGTACTTTTGAGGAAGTCTGCGGTTATGATGAAATGATTGTGCTGCGGGATATTCCTTTTGAATCCCACTGTGAACATCATATGGCGCCGATCATTGGCCGGGCTCATGTGGGGTATTTGCCCAATAAAAAAGTGATTGGAATCAGTAAGCTGGCGCGTATTGTGGAAACATACGCCAAGCGGCTTCAGGTTCAGGAAAAAATGACGGCTCAGATAGCGGACTGTATTCAGGAAGTTTTGGAGCCTTTGGGCGTGGGGGTCATCATTCAGGCCACTCATCAATGTATGTCCACACGGGGCGTTCATGCCCATGGCGTCTCTATGGTGACCAGCCGCATGGTCGGCGCCTTTCGCAATGACGATAAAACACGAAGAGAATTTCTGGCGGTCGTTGGTACATTTGAGCCGCATACTTGATATAAATAAGCGACAAACAAGAAGGGGACGGATAAAGGTTGGTTGATCTTCGGCCCATATTTTTGATCAATGGACTATTCTTGCTCATTTTGGGGGCCGGGATGCTGTTTCCTGCGTTGGTTGATGTGGCTGTGGATAACCCGGACTGGCAGGTTTTTGCCATTTGTTCTGCATTGGTCATGTTCATTGGCGGTCTGTTGTTCCTCACCAGCCGGGGCGAAGATGAGGAGCTGTCAGTTCAGCAGGCCTTCATACTGACGGTTTCCACCTGGGTGGTCATTCCGACTTTCGGGGCTTTGCCTTTTGTGTTTTCTGATCTTTCTTTAAGCTATACCGATGCTTTTTTCGAGGCCATGTCAGGCTTGTCCACAACAGGTTCTACGGTCATCACCGGCCTTGATGGTGCCCCGCCCGGAATTCTTCTCTGGCGGGCCTTGCTGCAATGGTTTG